>JABFSO010000042.1 GCA_013140555.1 Cyclobacteriaceae bacterium
ATACGGGCCCGGATAGTGTTTGTTCGCCCGACCATTTTTCAGAGATTTCACCTACTACTGATTCAGCGCGGGTTTGCCTTTCTATGATTAATGATTCTATCCATGAAGCCGGGATCATGAGGATCAACAATAAAAAACCAATCGATAAAAGTTTGATGGTGACTGACTCTTTTATCCATTGATTGATTCGCTCGAAAATGTTAGTAGGTGTAGTTTCCATTGGTGGTATGTTTTTTAATTAAATGAAAGTACTTTTAATTTAAAAGTTAAAGGATAAAAAAAATTTATTTCCGTTGCTGTTTAATTAATTCTTCCAGTGCATCGAGATGTTTTTTGAAAGCCGCACGGCCGCGTTCAGTAATTTTGTAGCGCGTGTTTGGCTTTCGCTCAATGAACGATTTGGTTACGGATAAATATTTTTCTCGCTCCAGTGCTTTGATGTGCGTGGCCAAATTTCCATCGGTGGCCTCGAGCAATTCTTTCAATTCATTAAAGTCATACGATTCATTGGCGGCCAATACAGAGATTATCTGCAATCGCAGCCGATGCTCGAGTATCTTATCTAAATTTTCAAATGGGTTTTTCACAGGCGCTTACTGGCGATCGTACTTGTTATACATCAGACTTCCATACACAATGTGCAACACACCAAATCCAAACGCCCACATATATAAAGCGTAGCCGGGGTAAATGGCTGCGATCATTCCTACTAACAGTTCGCTGTATCCCAAATAACGAACTTCTTCAAAAAGGCTGGAGCTCGCATTAATCAATGCTAACCCATAAAAAACTAAAACTGCTGAAGCAACCATGTTGAAATAACCATGATACAACAGCACTAAAGTAAAAAATCCACCAACTGCGAGAGGGATGGCCAAATTGACCAATAATCTTCGGCTGGTGGCATTCCAGATAGTAGTACCCAATTTCTTTGCTTTTCGTTGGCTGAACCACCATCCGGTAGCAAGCGATGCACCTAAAACAGCGATCGCAGTAATCAAAAGATTTTGAACAATTGGAATTGTGCCCCGATAATATTCAACGGACTGAAGCGCCTCTCCCGAATATATTTGCTGATATGCGTAAGCGGCACCCAATAATGCATAAACACCTGCCAAAATACCTGATAATCCACTCAGCGATACAAATTTGACAGATCGCTCCATCAACTGCCGAATAGATTCGATGTCGCTTTGAGGTGATTGTTTATGCATATAAAAGTACTTTTTTTTACAAAGTTAAAATACGCAATTAAACAAACAAGGTTTATTTTGGGCTAAAATTTTTCTTCTGATTTTGATAATTGTGCCACAAAGCCTTAATATTGCACCTCCAATTTCCTCCTTAGCTCAGCTGGTTAGAGCATCTGACTGTTAATCAGAGGGTCCTTGGTTCAAGTCCAAGAGGAGGAGCCAACAAAAAGACACTGTTTCGATGGTGTCTTTTTTGTTTTCTACGTTATTCACCTTGCTCATTCACTTCAAAAAAATGTTTAGCACCCGCTGGGTCTTTCTGTGTGTTTTCGTTTTTGGCTTGCAATCACTTAGTGCTCAAAAGAAAGTAACAACCAAGCAAACCGATTTAATAGAAATCATTAGTAAGACATTTAAGATTTCGCGTAAGCCCAAACCACCTGATAGTAAGCCGGTTTCCTTTTCAGTGATCCCGATTTCCACTACCAATTCCGGTGGAAAACAAATTCTGGTTTCGTCATTTAATGCCGCATTTGTGTTAGGTAAAGATGAGAAGACCAATTACTCGAGCGTATTCTTTTTACCCTACACGGACTTTGCCGAGAATAAAGGCTTTGGTTTAAAATACAATTTATTTACACCGCGCAACACCTGGAACTTGCCGGGAGAATTGCGCATCAGCAACCTGACTGAATACTCCTATGGTTTAGGAAGTTCTTCCCGACCGTCTGATCAGTTCCGCATCAACTTCAATAATTTTCGTTTCAATTTTGTTGCCAACCATCGCATATACAAAGCGATTTATGGTGGTTTGGGTTTAAGCTTCGACCGTAATTTTAGTGTTGCTGTTTATGAAGTACCCGCAACACCTGGTGAATATGAAAAGTATGGAATTGGCACTCAACCCTCCTACTCAGCAACAGGTGTTGTATTTAACTTACTGCACGACAATCGGAAAAATTCAATCAATCCGGATGACGGATTATATCTTCAAGCTGTGCTTCGTGTAAATCCATCATGGTTATCCAATGATGACTTGTGGTCGTCCATCTACTTGGACGGGAGGCGCTACTTTCGATTAGATCATCCCAAGCGAAGAATTATTGCGGTGTCAGCTTTTTATTGGGGATCTTTTGGACGAACTCCGTATTTTAATTTACCGGGCACCCAATTAGAATTGAGCGGACGTTCGGGAAGAGGTTATCCTTCTGCCCGCTTTCGCGGAAAGCAAATGTTCTACCTGGAAGGCGAGTATCGATTTGACTTGAGTCGAAATGGTTTATTTGGTGGAGTAGCATTTCTAAATTTTCAGTCGCTTACTGATGTAAACAATAACTATGGCGGACTGAATGGTGCGATCGGTGCCGGTGCCCGCATTAAATTCAATAAAAAATCAGGCACGAATCTCGCCATTGATTTTGGGATGGCTCCCGATTCATTTCAAATTTATATTGGATTAGGAGAGTTTTTCTAAACTCAGAATAATGTGAGTTGAGAATCACTTGCGTGGATTCTGCTTTTCAATCGAAGCGATGGTTGGTCAGTGGCAATCGTATAAAGTTCTGTTTCTTCGTTGCGAGGTGCCACAATAATCTGCGTTTCACCTGCAACACTTTTAAAAAGAGCTTCGACAATTTCCGGAGTGTTATTATTTTTTGACAAATGCGAAAGAAAGAGATGCGACATGAATGGAGGCCGATGAGTGAGAAATAATTGCAGCGCTTCTTTATTTGACAAATGCCCCAACCCACCACGTATCCGGTTTTTCAAATGCAACGCGTAATCTCCATTGGCCAACATTTCTTCATCGTAATTCGATTCAAGAAATGCAGCATGACAAAGTTTAAAATTTTTGATAAGATCATTACACACACGACCTGAGTCAGTAAAAATACCCACCGTTACCGATTGATCGGAAACCAAAAAACTATGTGGATCACTGGCATCGTGAAATTTAGGTATGGGTGTGATTTCTAAGTCTCCAATTTGAATCGTTTGATACGCCTGAAAGTGAATCGCTGTTCCTTTGCACCAACCAAGCAATGGATGATGTCGGGTAGGCTTCGTAATATAAACCGGTATTTTATGTTTCTTCACTAACTTCAAAAGGCCGTTGATATGGTCGGCATGCTCGTGAGTGATGAAAATGGCTTTTACTTTTTCGATCGAAAGTTCCAACCGCTTCATTCTTCGTTCTGTTTCCCGGCAAGAAATTCCAGCATCAATTAATACAGCTTCTCTCTTATTGCCAATGTAATAACAGTTGCCATTGCTGCCCGAATTAAGAGATGCTACCTGAAGAGCCATAGAGTTGCGAAGATAAACTAAATTTCAGGATGACGTGTAAGTGTGATGAACGCAGAGCTACTATTCTTTGGAAAACCTCTACAAATAAAAAAGTCGATGAATACACATCGACTTTTTATCACGAAATCAAAACCTATTTTTTGGATTGCAAAAACTCGTTGAAATCATCTTTAGTTAGCAAGAAAGTGAATACATCGTGCAAGGTGTAATAATCATCTTTGTTATCGGTGATATCGTAGGCAAATTTTACAAAATCCAGTTTTTGATCTTCGAAGGCAAATAATTCAACGAAGCCTCTGATTTGATCCAGTGATACACACTTATTCTTGAGCGCCAACTTTGCAGTGGCCATTTTTTGATCACGAAATGCCTGACTCTTGATTGCTTTCTTCGCATCCGCGAATTGTTTATCAGTTAAACTACAATTCACAACTTCTACGGGCGCGGTAGGGATTGATGGCGTCACGTCAGGTTGGCTTGTTCCACTTACCGGAATCAATTTAAATTGCTGCGTAGCCGAACCATTCCGTGGAGCCAATGGCATGTTGGAACGTGTTGCATCATGATTTAATGCCTTGCCATTCGCTCGCGATACAATCGTGTAAAATCCATTTCCGGTCGATTGAATAAGCCATTGCTGATTAGTTTGGCCATTGCCAGATGATGCTACCGCCTCGCCTTTCTCTACATACTGATCGAGAAATAAACTATTCAACTTGGATAAAATGTGAACATAACCGTCACCCGCGGGAGCAATCTCCCATTGTTGACTTTCCTTCGCATCTGCATCTAACAAAATGATTGGACCATTTACAACAGCCTGATCCAAAAATTTGTTATTCGCGCTCGTAACTATAAAATAAGTGCCTCCTGTAATTTCTGATACGGCCACTGCAGGTGGAGATAGTTTTGGTTTTGGTGTTTCTACTATTTTAATAGAAGAAATTTTATCATTGAAAGTAAAGTTTCCATTCGCAATCGTCCAATCTTTAGTTAAAGTCATGGACGCTCCGGTTTGTAGCGTATGTTCATAAACAATAATCTTATAGCCAGCAGGGACTTTAATAGAACTGACACGATCATTCCACTGCGGGTTCATCGATGCATCCCAATTGCCATTGATATTTAGTGAAGCACCACCAAAACGCTCATGTTCAAACAGAGTAACTGGGGGAACGGGCTCCAATACAGGTGGTGTAGTAATCACTGGTTCAACCACTGGTGTAGGCGGAGTTTGTGAAATCATTTTTCCGTACACTTCAATCTCATCTAAGTGTAGTGCATTCACATCACGCAATTGCACTCGAACATAGCGAGCGAGGTATTCTTGCTCGTTTAGAAATATTCGCAGCGGCTCGTTGTCTTTCACACCTCCAAAAACCGTGTTGCTCAAATCCGATACAGTTTGAAAATTCACCCCATCTGGAGAAATCGAAACAGATAAAGTTTGAGCACGCTCTGCACAACAGTCCTGACGATTGAATACAAATATTTTATCAAGCTTGGCAATGCCCCCTAAATCAACTTGCCACCATGGATCTTTTTCAGAGTCTGTATGAAATCCGAAAAGGCCATTTTTTACTCCATCTACACCTCCCTGTGCATCATTCTCATGCGAATATGCACTGGTGCTACTCTGTGATGCTGACTTACCGAGAGCGAGATTTGCCAATTGCGCCATCACCCCATAAACTTCGACTTCATCTAAATGTAAAGCGTTTCGTTGATTCAATTGTAATCTCACAAAACGAGCTTTCTTAAACTGCAAAGAAACTTGCAATGGCTTCTGATCTCTGACTCCGCCAAATATGGTACCGTTATGCTGATACGCATTTTCAAAATTTACTCCATCCGTTGAAAGAAAAACCTGAATGGTTCGCGCGCGCTCGGAACAGCAATCTTGTCGATTGTAAACAACTATTTTGTCAATGGCAATTTCCATACCCAAATCTACCTGCCACCACGGGTTATCTTCTAGTTGTGTGTGGAAACCATAGCCCCCGTTTTTTATTCCGTCTACAGCACCGCCTGGAAATTTCAATCCGCCTACTTCTGTAAAACTACTGGCTGTAGCTCTCTTCTTAAGAGCAAAGTTTTCGATTTGAGCAAGTGCCATATTCCACCCTAAAAGGGAAATGGCAAGCAGCGAGAGGAGGTGTTTCATACTGGCAAGGGTTAGGTGCGGGTTTATTTATTGACTTAACAATTTAATAAATAAACATGAACCGTGCCAGAAAATTCCAGCCGACCCTCGCCTATCGCTTCTAGCGTCTAATGCAATGCTTGCTATTTTTTAAACTTATTCATCAGGGCAGCCATCTTTTCTTCCATCGTTTCCACTTTCTCTTCGCGTTTTGGAGCTAGTTTAGGTTTGGAATAATTCGTTGGCGATTTTGATTTTTCTGTTTCTTTCGATGCGGAGGTGGGTGAAGCAAACGGATCGCTTTTCATAGACAATGCAATTCGCTTGCGCGCTACATCTACTTCCACTACCGTTACTTTCACTTTTTGCTGAACGGCTACCACTTGATTCGGGTCCTTTATAAAACGATCGGATAAATGACTGATGTGCACAAGCCCATCTTGATGCACACCAATATCTACAAATGCTCCAAAATTAGTTACGTTGGTAACGATACCCGGCAAAACCATTCCCACTTTTAAATCTTTGATTTCATGAACACCTTCTTCAAAGCTAAACACTTCAAATTTTTCACGCGGGTCGCGGCCCGGCTTTTCCAATTCGGATAAGATATCCGCCAGCGTTGGCAAACCTACTGTGTCGCTCACATACTTTTTCAAATCAAGTTTCTTACGAAGTTCTGCGCTGGTCATCAAATCTTTTACAGTACACCCAAGATCTTTGGCAAACTTTTCTACCAATTCATATCGCTCGGGGTGAACGGCACTAGTATCTAACGGATTGACTGATTCGCGTATGCGCAAGAAACCTGCACACTGTTCAAAAGCTTTATCGCCCAAGCGAGGTACCTTTTGCAATTCATGTCTGCTTTTGAATGGTCCGTTTTGAGTTCGGTATTCAACAATGCCTTTGGCCAATTGAGGCCCGAGCCCTGAAACATAAGACAGCAATTCTTTGCTTGCTGTATTCACTTCAACTCCCACGGAGTTTACGCAACTCATTACCACATCATCCAAGCCTGCTTTTAATTTGGTTTGATCTACATCGTGCTGATATTGCCCCACGCCAATCGACTTTGGATCAATTTTTACTAATTCAGCCAATGGATCCGTTAAACGCCTTCCAATCGAAACAGCTCCGCGCACGGTTACATCATGGTTCGGAAATTCTTCACGCGCTACATCGGATGCTGAATAAACCGATGCACCACTTTCGTTTACCATTACTATCAAAATTTCTTTTGGTAAGCCGATACCCTTCACAAAGCTTTCTGTTTCGCGACTGGCCGTTCCATTGCCAATGGCAATAGCTTCAATCTTAAAGCGATCGCACAATCCTAACACAATGGTAGCAGATTGCGTGGTTTGACGCTGAGGTTCCAGCGGATAAATAACGGTATCAAAAAGTAATTCGCCTTGAGCGCCTAAACAAACCAATTTAATTCCGCTGCGAAATCCGGGGTCGAGAGCGAGCACACGCTTTTGCCCTAGAGGTGATGCCAACAACAACTTTTTTAAATTAGCTGCGAATACTTTAATGGCTTCGGCATCCGCTTGCATTTTCGATTCCAAACGCACTTCACTTTCTAGGGTAGGTTTGAGCAGGCGCTTGTAGCAATCTTTAACAGCTAATCGCACCTGATCGGCTGCTGCTGAATTTCCTTTCACAAATTGCGAATCTAATGATTGGATGACTGTTTCTTCTTCGGGTGCAATGTCAAGCATGATGAATCCCTCTTTCTCCGCTCTGCGCATGGCGAGTAATCGATGCGAAGGTGTTTTTTTGATGGGCTCCTTCCAGTCAAAATAGTCTTTGAATTTCTGCGCATCTTCGTTTTCTGCTTTCGATTTGATCACCGTAGAATGAATGACACCATCTCTCCAGAAGAGATCGCGTACATTTTTACGTGCTTCCTGGTTTTCGCTCACCATCTCGGCAATAATGTCGCGTGCGCCATCGAGGGCTTCTTGTGAGTTGGCTACGCCTAATTCCGAATTGATAAATGTATTGGCTAATTCTTCTACGCTGAAGTTGCCTTGCTCAAAAATTTTCAGTGCCAGTGGTTCAAGGCCTTTTTCTTTGGCTGCTGTTGCCCGCGTTTTGCGCTTAGGTTTATAGGGTAAATAGATATCTTCAACTTCCGCGAGTGTTTCTGCTTCTTCAATTGCTTTCGCTAAAGCCGGAGTTAGTTTTTCTTGTTTTTCGATTGATTTGAGAACAGCTTCCTTGCGTTTATCCAATTCAAGTAATTGTTCATGCCGATCGCGTATGGCTGTGAGTTCCACCTCGTCTAAACTACCTGTAACTTCTTTTCGATAACGCGCCATAAACGGGATTGTGGCGCCTTCAGCTAATAAGTTGACAACCGTTTCAACCTGAGATGCTGCAAGTTTTAATTCAGCAGCAATGCGAGCGATGTTTTTTTCCATTGATAATAATTTACGGGGCGACAAAAATAAGATTTCAATCAGAGAAACAAATATCAGAGAGCAATTAAACCTTAAATAATTAAATCACATAATAAACATTCAGCACCCAATTTTCGATGAAATAAAATTCTTTTAACGCTTTGAAATAATGTTAGTTTTGCGAAATAATTAACCTTTAAAAATTTATGAAATCCACCCACACCCTCATCACGGCACTGTTTGTTGCAAGCCTTATCTTTATTGAATCTTGTAAAAGCGATGAAGCAACGCCAATTACTTACACATTGATTGTGGGGAATAGAACCAGTGGCAAATTCTATTCTGTTAACGAAACTACAGGTGCCACCAAAGAAATTTTTACACCTACCTACAATGGAGCTACATTAACTGAAGTTAGAGCCGTGGTTTATCATCCCAAAAAGAATCTTTTCTATTTTGCACAGAATACAGAAGGACTAACCACAGGCAATGCATTAGGAAATCTCTATAGCATGAATCCTACAACGAAACTAAGCACTCTTATTAACGACAACTCCACTTCAAAATTAATCTATGCGATTGGTAATTGGTCGATAGCAAAGGATGACAGCCTTATTGGGCTAGGGCTTTTAAGAACTGGATTAGGCTCATCCATTGTAAAGTTTGGAACCGATGGCAAGCAAAACTTGAAACCTGTAACTTCAAACTTCTGCTGTGGATTAGGTATGTTGTATGATTCTAAAACCAACAAATTTATTCTATCAAATGATGGCGGATATAAGAATAAAATTTATTTGAAAGATTTAGATGCTGCAACAGGCGTGCTAACCAACGAAAAGATCATTACAACCTTTACAGGTTTCCCAGAAGATTTTTCTGTTTCTTCTAGCCTTTCATTAAAAGCAATGGCACAAAATGGAACTAATGCTCCAATTTATGGACTAATTTTCAATGGAATAAGTACCAGCAAAAAGACCTACTTGGTCAAAGTAGATTTGACTGCTCTCACTGCAACTTACATTTCAACCATTGGTGCAGACAATAATAATCAATATAATAACTTGACTTACGCACCAAGTACTTCATTCTAGATCAAGTCAAGATAAATAAAAAAGGGATGGCAGAAATGCAATCCCTTTTTTATTCTTATGTATGTTAGATCTAAAAATTCATTCAGTCATTCCATAAATTTAGTATCAAAACGCCTGATTAATTTCTTAACCAGGCGTTTTGAAACTAGCTATTTAGGTTGACTACGTAGCCCACGTACGTCCTTTGCCAGCCTCTTTTAAAGGAATACATCCTTTATAGGCTCCTGGAACTGCTTCATATTGAAGTACATTTTCTGCGCCTACTTGTGTGCTGAAGTATCCGAGCATGGTCAATTCTTTTGCCATCAAAATGAAAGGACGCTTTGCACCCGGATTTGTTTTACGCTCTTCAATAGCGGCTGTAAGCGATTTGGTGATATGCGCTACCTGATCTTCCGGTTTGCAGTAGATGAAGCTATCTCCATGTGCCTTTTTCGCGTCTTCATCAAAAGCTGCTAAGCCGGTTTTAAATCGCTCCTGATCTTCTTTCTTATAGCACTCATTCAACATTTTGTCAATGAAATTGGGAACACCCAACTCCTTTGCACCAGGAGTATCTGTCTTCGGTAAGATAATATCGGCCAACTCACTTACGAGTCGCGCTTCATCTTCATTGAAGAAGACTGGTTTATAGTTTAAGTCAGGTGTTGCTTTACATCCATTCAATATTCCCGCCATAGCGGAAGCTGAAACCGCAGCGCCTAAAAACAAAGCTGTTTTCTTCAATGCTTCTCTTCGATCGATTAATTGGTTCATAACTTTCGTTTTAATCGTTTATAAATTTCCTTTTTTCAATTCGCTGACAGCGTAATCGGCTGCACGAGCCGTAAATGCCAAGTAGGTAAGCGAAGGGTTTACACATGCTGCCGATGTCATAAATGATCCATCGGTAACAAACACATTCTTACAAGCATGCACTTGATTCCATTTGTTAAGTACAGAAGTTTTAGGGTCTTTACCCATACGGGCAGTTCCCATCTCATGGATTCCTAAGCCAAGACCCGTTTCGTTATCATAGGTATGAATATTTTTCACACCTGCAGCTTCCAGCATTTCGGCTGCATCGGCTTTCATGTCTACACGCATCTTCTTTTCGTTCTCTTTAAAGCCTGCATCGAAAAGTAGTGTAGGCAATCCGTTGATATCTTTCTTGTCTTTGTTGATAGTCACTCGGTTTTCATGGTAAGGCAATACTTCGCCAAAGCCCATCATACCGATTGTCCACTTGCCCGGAGTTGCCGCCATTTTCTTTAGGTCGGCACCTATTGTTGCTTCTGCCACCAAACTATTCCAACCTTGTCTACTTCCGCCACCTTGGTACCCAAAACCACGCACATAATCGCGCTTATCTTTACCCCAGTTGCGGTAGCGAGGAATGTAAAATCCGTTGGCACGTCTTCCAAAGTAATATTGATCTTCAAAGCCCGGGAAATCGCCACCTGCACCTACGCCCAAGTGATGATCCATGATGTTGCAGCCCAATTCACCGCTGTCATTTCCAAATCCATTTTGGAAACGATTGGATACTGAATTCATCATGATGAAGGTTGATCCAAAAGTTGAAGCACATAGAAAAATGATCTTCGCATAAAATTCCATTTGCTCACCAGTCACTCCGTCAATCACTTTTACTCCGGTAGCCTTGCTCTTTGTTTCATCGTAGATGATTTCGTAAACCACTGAATTCGGGCGCAGCGTCATGTTGTTGGTTTTTTCTGCAGCAGGGAGTGTGCAAGAAACGCTGCTGTAATATCCGCCATAAGGACATCCACGGCTACACAAGTTTCTGAATTGGCATTGGCCTCTCCAGGGTGTGTGAGGCATTGGCGCAGTTGCGTGTGCCGTGCGGCCGATTGTAAAAGGTCGACCGAATTTATCGCGAACGGCTTTCTTTAATTCTAATTCAGTGCAATTGAGCTCCATCGCGGGAAGAAATTGCCCGTCTGGTAATTGTGCATAACCTTCATTCTGGCCACTCACTCCAATGTATTTTTCAACATAATCATACCATGGCTCAATTTCTTTGTAGCGCACTGGCCAATCTACACCGTGGCCATCTTTTGAGTTGGCTTCAAAGTCCAGATCGCTCCAGCGGTAGCTTTGGCGGCCCCACATAATGGAGCGACCACCCACATGGTAGCCACGCATCCAGTCGAAACGTGTACCTTCTTTTTCTGTATAGGGATGCTCCAAATCATTGACGAACCAATGCTTAGTAGACTGACGTACGGTGTAACCTGTTCTGTTTTGCACACCTTGCTTGCGCAGATCTTCTTGAGTTGGCATATCGGCATTTTCAAACTCCCAGGGATCTTTGGTGGCCGTTGGGTAGTCCGGATGCTTCACATCGCGTCCACGCTCCAATACCAGCGTTTTCAATCCCTTTTCTGTGAGTTCTTTGGCGGCAAAGCCACCGCTGATACCCGTGCCTACTACAATGGCATCGTAGGTATTTTTCTTTTCTGCTTCCGTGTTTAGATTCATGGTATGATAAGAACAGGTTTAATTAATGTTAAAAGGTAAAAACTTTTTGGGAAGGTAGTACTCCGTTCGTCACTTTTTTTCAAAATGTTTAGAACTTTTCTGCAACACCCAAACCAAAAAGGGCAAAGTCATACACAACCGGGTCGTGTATATTTAACACTTTGAGATTATTGGTGAGTTCTACGGCCGTTTCCCAATCGGCTTGCTTGCGCTGAATCAGCTTTAGTTTGCGTGCTACGCGCTCCACGTGCACATCCAGTGGGCATATTAACTGCGATGGGCTTATTTTTTTCCAAATGCCAAAGTCTACACCGGATTTATCCTGTCGAACCATCCAACGCAAATACATATTCAGGCGCTTGCAGGCAGATTTTCGCTCGGGTGTAGACACATGTTTTTTGGTTCGCTCGGGATAATCGGGAAGGCTAAAAAACATATTGTGAAAATGCCCGATTGCGTTTTCGGTATTCGGTGCTTCCTTTGCGATCAGGAAAGCATTTTCCAAAGAAGGAAACTGCTGATAGATGTTTTTGAGTGATGCCATAAAATACAAAGCATCGGTTGCATTGAATGTGCGATGTTTGAACTTCTCAAATTGTTTAAGCTCAGAAGGTTTGTGGTGAAGAACGAAATCATGAGGTGCGCCATCCATGAATGAAAGAAATTGATTGGTTTTGTTGATAACCGTAGCGCGCTGCCCCCAGGCTAATACCGAAGCCATCAGACCTGCAATTTCAATGTCTTGCTTTTTTCGGAAACGATGAGGTATAGAAATCGGATCGAGTTCGATGAAATTGGGGCGATTGTATGTAGCTACTTTTTCATCCAAAAAGTCTTTTAGATTCAATAGTTGTTGACGTTTATGTGATGTCATATCCGATGTGCTTCAACAACTATTCTTTGTTCACAAATTCTATTTCGACTCTTCTATTTAAAGCATGTGCTGCTTCATCTTTCGCATTGCTGAGCGGCTTCCGTTTGCCCTCACCTTTCACGTTTATGCGTGCGCTGTCCACTCCCTTTTCGATCAGATAATTAGTAACTGCCTTCACGCGCTGCTCTGCTAATTTTAGATTGTAATCATCTGTTCCTCGTTCATCCGTATGTCCCGTAAG
>JABFSO010000272.1 GCA_013140555.1 Cyclobacteriaceae bacterium
GGTGTATGCATTGAATGTACGACTATTCGAGTTGAGCAGATTATTTTTTTGAGCTGTGTTCCAACCTTCGGCTACAGCCGTCTCTTCCATGGCAGCCAAATCATTATTTAGTCGCGATTCCGGAACACCATTCCAGCTTTGATAGGTAATTTCATTGCCGCCAAATACAATGGCTTTCACGAACGTTTTCTTTCCATAATAGCCTGCTGATAAATAATACGATTTTAAGTCAGAGGTAGCGCGATCAATAAATCCATCCGACTTAATCATGGACAAGCGTCCATCAAACACAAAATTATTTTTTAGGCCGGTGCCAAAACCGATCGTGTGTCGTTGGGTTCCAAACGAACCTACTGAGTTGATAATATCAGCATACGGTTGATCATTGCGCGTGTTGGTTTGTAAATTAATGGATGCGCCAAATGCACCGGCTCCATTCGTAGAATTGCCTACACCTCGTTGCACTTGAATACTTTGTGTAGACGTTGCGATGTCCGGCACGTCTACCCAAAACACACCATGCTCATCGCTTTCATTGAGCGGCACTCCGTTGATCGTAACGTTGATGCGTGTAGCATCGCTTCCGCGGATTCGAAGGCCCGTGTACCCAATTCCTGTTCCTGCATCGGAAGTGGTAACGAGTGAGGGCGACCAATTTAAAATGATCGGCAAATCTTGCCCGAAGTTTTGCTTTTGCAAAGCCACTTTATTAATCGTGGAAAAAGCAGAAGGGCTTTTGTCCGTTAGGCGTGTAGAATACACAACTACTTCATCAGTCAGTTCGGTGCTCTCCTCTAAAACAAGCTCCACAACCTGATCAGCAGATACGTCAACTATTTGTCGCTTCTCCTGATAACCCAAAAACTTAATTACCAATGTTTGTTGCCCTGCAGCAACCCTCGCAATTTCAAACCATCCTTGCGGGTCGGTAATCGCAAAGCGGTTTTGGTTTTCTACTTGCACGGTAGCACCTACCAATGCTTCATTCGTCTTTGCGTCACGCACGGTGCCGCGCACGTTGAATTGCGCCATCGCGTGTAGCGAAAGCACGCAGCCAACGACTGCCATTTTTAATTTGAACATGTTTTAAAAATTTTAAAATTCGTTGACTCATAGGGGTATGAACCAACTTATTTTAGCTGCACTTTCTGCAGCTTGCCTCCCTTCGTCCGCATTACCGGCATCAGGTTCTATGGGTATAATCTCAGCCCGTGTTTTTTAGGCACCCCTTATAACTGCACAAATGTAGTAAGAAATTGAAGGGCAATGCACATGAATGCTTACCTTTGTCGCTAAATTTTTAACAGCTCATCACATGACCATTCACCGCGAAGGCAAAACTATTCTCTTTGTTTTACTGATTGTTCTTTTCGGACTCAATTGGGCCGTATCGTATTTCCTTCCGATTCCTATATTACAAAACACCTTGATTGTGGTGAGCATCATTTTTTATTTACTGATTTTACAGTTCTTCCGTCTGCCCATTTTTGAAATACAAAAAAATGATGCTCATGTAATCGCTCCTGCCGATGGCAAAGTAGTGGTGATTGAAGAAACGGAAGAGACAGAATACTTGAAATCAAAACGCAAGCAAGTATCCATCTTCATGTCGCCCATCAATGTGCATGTCAATCGCATGCCCGTGGCCGGAACGATCTCCTATTTCAAATATCATCCCGGTAAATATTTAGTAGCATGGCATCCCAAGTCGAGCACTGAAAATGAACGAACGACCGTTGTTGCTAAAATGAAAAATGGCACCGAGATTTTGTTTCGTCAAATTGCCGGTGCATTGGCCAGACGTATTAAGTGGTATGTGCAAGAAGGTCAAACATTACAACAAGGTGATGAATTTGGCTTTATCAAGTTTGGATCGCGTGTTGATATTTTCTTACCTCTCAACGCCAAAATACTAGTCAAACCGGGCGATATCACCAAAGGGGGCAAAACTGTGATTGCCGAACTATAGCCAATTAAAACTAAAAACGGCCTTTCTCATATTTTGTAACCCGAACGGGCGTTATTGAAGTGCGCTTTGCGTACCTTTGAGTAAGGTATCTTCCCTAAAGACCTGTTCATAGCTAGTTGTTCAGGTTTTTTATCAACATTAGCTAACTAAGAAAATGACATTAAACTTAAATTTAAAATTTGCAGCTAAGCAACAAGATTTTTTTGTTACGCTCAATCAGCGCGTAAATGCTTACTTCAAAACAAACAACATCGATCGTACAGGTAACAGCGAAATGGTCATCAAAACCATTTTTATGTTCGCACTTTATTTTTCGCCTTACGTGTTACTATTAAGCGGCTTGTTTACATCTGCTTGGGCTCTTGTTGCGCTATGTATCGTAATGGGCTTTGGAAAAGCAGGAATTGGATTATCGGTGATGCATGACGCCAACCATGGAGCCTATTCAAATAAGCCGTGGGTGAATACACTTTTAGGGCTTTCGTTGAATATGATCGGTGGACACGCATTCAACTGGAGAATACAACACAACGTATTGCATCATACTTATACAAATGTGCACGAAGTAGATGAAGACATCAGCCCTCGTGGTGTTCTTCGGATGGCTCCGGGTTCCAAGTGGATTCCGATGCATAAATATCAACACTTGTATGCTTGGTTCTTTTATGGTTTGATGACCTTTGTTTGGATTGTCATTAAAGACTATTACCGTCTAACAAAATATCAAAATGAAGGCTTGGTTAAAAAACAAAAAGCTTCCATAACAACGGAGTGGGTTGCGCTGATCATTACGAAAGTAGTTTATCTGTCGTATACTTTTGTAGTACCCATGCTAATAGGCTTTTCATTCTGGCAAGTACTAGTCGGGTTTCTAATTATGCATTATGTGGCAGGGTTTATCCTCGCAGTTATCTTTCAACCGGCTCACGTTATTGAAGGCACTGAATACCCGATGCCTGATGCCGATGGAAATTTAGAAAATAGCTGGGCGATTCATCAATTGCATACCACCACCAACTTTGGTCACAAAGAAAAGTTGTTCTCTTGGTATGTAGGTGGTTTGAATTATCAGGTTGAACACCACTTGTTTCCAAACATTTGCCACGTTCACTATCGAGAAATTGCAAAAATTGTTGAGCAAACCACCAAAGAGTTTGGTTTACCTTATAAATCAAAAGAAACATTCTTCGAAGCGGTGGCAGCCCACGCTCGTCAGCTGAAGATGTTGGGTGAGAAACCAAAAGAAGAAATTAAGCCGGTACTTTCGGTAGCATAAGCCTCTTCTAAAAGTATAATTCAAAGCTGCTCGCAAGGGCAGCTTTTTTTGTGTTATTGTGTTCCTTCGCAAGCCAACAAAAAAGCCGCTAGTGATAACACCAGCGGCTTTTCCTTTAAAAGCTATTCTTATTATGCTGACTTCAACGCTTCCGCTCCTGCCACGATTTCCAAAATCTCTTTGGTAATCGCTGCCTGACGTGTGCGGTTGTAGGTCAGTTTCAATTCT
>JABFSO010000136.1 GCA_013140555.1 Cyclobacteriaceae bacterium
TGCCTTTGCTGGCTTGGGCGCACCGTATTGGGATATGTATGCCCGTGGAGCCATATTTGGTTTAACTCGCGACACAGGTAAGGATCATATAATAAAGGCTACATTAGAGTCATTGGCGTATCAGACAAAAGATATTTTAAATGCCATGCAGGAAGACGCAGGCCTGAAACTGGCAGCGTTGAAAGTGGATGGTGGTGCGTGTGCGAATAACATTTTAATGCAATTTCAAGCGGACATTTTGGGTACAGAGGTAGAACGACCTGAAGTAATTGAATCAACTGCATTAGGCGCAGCTTATCTTGCCGGGATACAAAGTGGCTTGTGGAAAAAACAAGATATCACCAGAAATAGAAAAATTCAAAAAAGATTTTTACCTCAAATGGAAGAGAGCACACGCAGTGTTTTGTACAAAGGCTGGCAAAAAGCAGTGAAGAGAACGATGGGGTGGTTGGGTGAGGAGTAGTATATTTTACTAAACCAACTTCGTCCCCTTCAAGCTCCTCATCACCTTGTTGATGAATACGAAGTCATCCAGTTCTTTTACGCCCGAGTGAGTAATATCTTCGTTCGAACCTTCCCAAAGTTTATCACCTTTGTGAAGGAACATAATTTTCTCTCCAATACCCAGCACCGAGTTCATGTCATGCGTCACAATAATCGTAGTAATGTTGAATTCGTGTGTGATTTCTGAGATCAACTCATCAATCAATATGGAGGTCTGCGGATCCAATCCAGAGTTAGGTTCATCGCAGAAAAGATAATTTGGGTTGTTCACAATTGCGCGGGCAATACCCACACGCTTCTTCATCCCCCCGCTTATTTCAGACGCCATCTTCTTGTTGACATTTTCAAGCCCCACACGCTTCAGACAAAAATTAACACGATCCAGTTTTTCAGCGTAAGGCATTTTGGTAAGAATGTCTAACGGAAACATCACATTCTCCTCTACATTTTTAGAGTCAAACAATGCGCCACCTTGAAATAACATTCCAATCTCTCTTCGAATCTCCGACTTTACATCCTTGTCGGCATCCGTAAAATTACGAAGATCATAAAAAGCATATCCGGTGTCCGGATGGAGTAAGCCTACAATACATTTCAGCAATACACTCTTTCCTGTTCCACTCGACCCGATAATGAGATTGGTTTTGCCTTTATCAAATTCTCCGCTGATGTTGCGCAATACACTCTTCTCGTTGAAGGACTTACTGATGTTTTTTATCTTGATCATGATGAGAGCAAAAGATTAGCTAAGAAATAATCGGCCAGCAGCACAGCAATTACACTGGATGTCACCGCATCGGTACTGGCAATACCTACCTCCAGCGCACCACCCTGCGTGTAATACCCTTTGAAACAGGAGATGGACGCAATTAAGAATGCAAACACAACCGATTTGATGAGTGCGAAAGTGATGGTGTAATCGTTGAAAATGGAGCGGATACCCATGATGTATTCAGTTGGAGTCAAAATGCCTGTAAGCGTGCCAACCAGATAACCACCAATCATAGAGCATACCCCAGCCACAATCACCAACAAGGGATACATCATCATAGAAGCTACTATTTTAGGAAGCACCAGATACGAGGAAGAATTTATGCCCATTACTTCCAGCGCATCAATTTGTTCGGTTATTCGCATGGTACCCAAGCCACCCGCCATGCTCGATCCAATCTTTCCCGCAAAGATGATTGCCATAATAGTAGGTGCCAATTCCAATACCGTCATTTCGCGCACAACTTGCGATATCACATATCGAGGCACAAGCGGAGTAACCAGATTGAAAGCCGTCTGCACAGTAGTAACAGCGCCAATAAAGGTGGAAACCAACACAAAGAGCGAAATCGATTTGACACCAATTTGCATACACTCATCGATCACCAGTCGATAATAGGTAATAAACGTTTCGCGCCTTACCACCAGCGATCCCAGAAAAATCATGTAACGTCCAAATTCTTTCATCGAGTTGTATTGAAATACTATCTTGCTCAAAGATAAAATATTCCCATGAACAAATTAGCAGTAGTTACCGGTGGCACCAAAGGAATTGGCAGAGCTATTATCGAGCGCTTTGCCGCGGCCGGCTTTGATATTGCAACCTGTGCACGAAAAGAAGCCGATTTGAACGAAATAAAATCAGCGATCGAAAGCAACCATCCGGTGAAAGTGACTGCTTTCATAGCCAACATGTCCAACAAAGACCACATTCAAAAGTTTGCCGAAAAGGTTAAACAACTGCAACCCGTGGAAGTGTTGGTCAACAATGCCGGTTATTTTATTCCAGGCTCCGTGCTCGATGAAGCAGACGGAGCGTTGGAGAGCATGATTAATACAAACTTGTTTAGCGCTTACCATCTCAGCCGCCTTTTGGTGCCAGCTATGCGAGCACGAAAGTCCGGGCATGTTTTTAATATGTGTTCCATTGCCAGCATCATGGCCTATCCCAATGGTGGCTCGTATGCTATTTCCAAATTTGCTTTACTCGGCTTTTCCAAAGTACTCCGCGAAGAAT
Organism: Cyclobacteriaceae bacterium; assembly: GCA_013140555.1. Lineage (GTDB taxonomy): Bacteria > Bacteroidota > Bacteroidia > Cytophagales > Cyclobacteriaceae > ELB16-189. The sequence goes on from JABFSO010000136.1 coordinate 2,513, forward strand.
TGAAAGCCCATGGTGTGCGCGTTACTTCCGTTCTTCCCGGAGCCACCCTCACCGCCAGTTGGGATGGAGTAGATCTTCCCGATGAGCGACTCATGAAACCCGAAGACGTAGCAGAAACCATTTTCAGCGCTTATAGTCTATCAAAGCGAAGTGTAGTGGAAGAAATTCTGATACGTCCACAGTTGGGCGATTTGTAAAAGTGAATTTTTTTGGGGCGTGGCCCCGCAGCCCTCATTGCCACCGGGGGGCCACCGGGCTTTCCGCTTTTACTCCTCGTGGTGCGAGGCGCACCACTGCGGGGTAACCGCTTCAATCCCTCGCCCGCGTCACCAAATTCATGCGTGCGATAATTCAGATCACTGCACATCTATTATGTCCGTGCGTATGCCAACGGAAATAAATTGCTTTTCAATTTGCAGCCAACCAAGTTCATGAATTCACGAAAACTTAATTCATTTCCCTCGCATGATTTGATCAAACAAAATTTCATTAAACAGTTTCGCTTGCTCCATGTGCGGAAGGTGACCTGCCTTTGGAATCACAAATAATTGGGCACTTGGAAATCGTGTTGTCAAGTTCCCACGAACATCATTTAAAATCACCACTGTATCATGCTCGCCCCAAATGGCGAAAACAGGAACTTTGGCTTCAGCAATTTTACGATGTTCTACCACCAATGGCGTTCTGTTTTTGCGCGTAGAGATTATTGCCCGCACAAATCCTTTGAACTTCATGATGTCTTCGTATCTCTTATCCCATCCCCGAAAAGGGATTGAATCATAAAAATCGCTGAGTTGTCCTTTACCCATCTTCGGATAGTTCTCGCTCCCTTTAAATTCTTCTATTTCCTTCTCCGTCACCGCAGCCGGATGTTGTGGATTTTCAACTGGATTTTCAAAGCCAACCGCATCCACATACACCAGATCTTTCACGCGTGTTGGAAAC
>JABFSO010000330.1 GCA_013140555.1 Cyclobacteriaceae bacterium
GAGATACGCACCCCACTGAACGGTGTGATTGGCTTCTCCGATTTGGTATTGAAAACAAAATTAGATGCCACACAAAATAAATACATGACTGTTTTGAATAAATCGGCCTTGTTGCTACTGGATATTGTTAACGATATCCTGGACTACTCCAAAATCGAGGCGGGGAAACAAGAGCTAGAAATAGAAAAATGCCACCTTCCTGAATTAGGTGAACAAGTGATAGAAGGATTAAATAGTCAGGCGAAACAAAAGGACTTAAAGCTGATACTCACGCTTGCACCTAACTGTCCGAGCTACATCTTGGCTGACCCCGTCAGGTTGCGGCAAGTGCTGATTAATCTGGTAGGTAATTCAATAAAATTCACGCACCAAGGCGAAATAGAACTCATCATCCAATTGATTGAAAAAAATAGTCCTGGCAAATGTTCAATACGGTTCACCGTTCGTGATACCGGCATTGGCATAGCCCCCGAAAATCAGGAAAAGATATTTAAAGCATTTGCTCAAGGAGATTCTTCCAGCACCAAAAAATATGGTGGCACAGGACTAGGACTTTCTATTGCAAGCTCATTATTGGCACTAATGGATAGCAAGTTAGAACTCATGAGTGAAGTGGATAAAGGCAGTACTTTTTACTTCACCCTATCTTCCGAAACTGTGATATGATTGTCAGGCAGTTTAAAATAATTTCGTTGTTGGGTGCGGACAGTGAAACCACCCGAGATAAAAAGCGAGCCATTATCATCTCCAATCAAATATCGTTAGTTGGAATTACTATTTGTTTGATCGTCTGTGCTATACAAGGAATACTGTTTGGCTGGGATTTTACCGCTATGGCTACTGGGTTAATTGGCCTAATTCTATTCCTTCCGCTACTGGCCAATTATCGGGGTTGGACATTTTTCAGTAGGATTTTTATTAGCATGTTTTTGCCCACTAGTATTCTTCTAGGTTCATTGCTCGGCAAAATAGTTAACATCGATCTGGCAATTAATTTTGAATCGTACTATTATGGTTATCGGTTCTTTATAATGGTTTCGGGTATAGCGGCTTTAGTTTTATATGATCAGCAAAATCGCAGTTGGAGTTTCTTTTCGGTATCCTATATAGCACTTCTGCTCATTTTATTCGATCCGCTACACAACTACTTTGGAGTGGGGTATTATCAAACGGGTCATCACGATGAATCGTACTTGATGATAAACATCGTTGTTCTATTGGCATTTGCAGGGCAGGTTTTTGGTTTATACATTCTTCGTTTTAATATTGATAAAAATGAGAATGATTTGTTAAAAGAAATTGAGGAGCGCATAAAAGCGGAACAGGAAATGAAAGATGCCAAAGAGCAAGCGGTGGCAGCCAATGCCGCCAAGTCAGACTTTTTGGCTAACGTGAGTCACGAAATCCGCACTCCCTTAAATGGCGTTATTGGGTTTTCTGATTTAGTGCTTAGAACCAAACTCGATGCCACGCAAAAAAAATACATGACTATTCTAAACAAGTCAGCTCTCTCGCTTTTAGATATTGTAAACGACATTCTGGACTTCGCTAAAATAGAAGCGGGTAAGATGGAGTTAGAAATAGAAAAGTGTCATCTTCCCGAGTTGGGCGAACAAGTTATAGAAGGGTTAAGTGGCCAGGCCGAGCAAAAAAACTTAAAACTAATGTTGGTGCTTTCACCTGATTGTCCGAACTATATCTGGGCAGACCAGGTGAGGTTGCGGCAAGTGCTGATTAATCTGGTAGGTAATTCGATCAAGTTCACGCACCAAGGCGAAATAGAACTCATCATCCAATTGATGGAAAAAGATAGCGCTGGCAAATGTTCGATACGGTTCACCATTCGTGATACCGGCATTGGCATAGCCCCCGAAAATCAAGAAAAAATATTTAAAGCGTTTGCTCAAGGAGATTCTTCCAGCACCAAAAAATATGGTGGCACTGGACTAGGACTTTCTATTGCAAGCTCATTATTGGCACTAATGGATAGCAAGTTAGAACTCATGAGTGAAGTTGATAAAGGCAGTACTTTTTACTTCACCCTATCTTCGGAAACCGTGATATGATTGTCAGGCAGTTTAAACATCTCTGTTGAGATTCCTTTTGGATAAAACTAAACAAATGAAAATACGACTCCTGCTGTTCGACCTATTCCGTTAGGGCATGTCGAAAGAAAGATAAAGCAGATTTGCAACCTGTACAGAAATCCCTAGCATTATAAAATCCCAGTTATCGGTGGTCGCCATACGCTGCGTAAACAGAGCAGCTGAAAAATGATGATTTTCGTTAAATAAAACGAAAGATTTGTTTATATATCGTTAGTTGAACTCTTTCCCCGCAACGCAAACTGGCAAATTTCTTTTAGAAAAGCGTTTTTGAGTTTGGCACGAGATATGTAAATGTTTTTCCAACTTAAAAATTCAATTCTATGGAAAAACAATTTGATTCCGGTCACGCCACAAACGTGTCCCGCTTTGCAGAGTTGGTTAAACGTTGCATCGCATTTGGTCTTACGTTCAAGCCGGCTAAGGCCATCATCAAGCTTGACAACCTGAAGGCTGTGCTTGAAAATGCCAAGCAGTCGTTGAAGGCACACAACGATGCGCACATTGCCATGACCAGAGCCATTACCGCGCGTGCGCTTACCTTCTATGCGCTGGATAAACTGGTGACCCGCGTTATCAATGGAGTGGGCTCTTCCGACATTCTTCCCGCAACAATCGAGAAGATCACCAAGCAGGTCAAAAAGTATCGAAGTAAGCGACTTACGGATATTGATGAACCGGAGCCCGATCCGGCAGCCGAAACAACCCCGGAAGAGGAAATCAGACGCAACTCGGTAGCACAGGGCAGCATGGATCGTAAGATTCAGAACTTTGGTAAGTTGATCGCCATGTTGGAAGCCGAGGAAGGCTATCAGCCCAATGAAACGGAGCTGACGGTAGCAGCTCTTAAAAGCATGCTCCAGGAAGTCACTACTAAAAACGATGTGGCGCAGGATGCCAAAATTAGTTTCAACGCGGCATTAGAGGCACGCGACAAAATTCTGTATGATCCGAAGCTAGGTTTGATTACTTGCGTAAGGATAACCAAAAAATATGCGAGGTCTGCCTTCGGCCCTACCAGTAAAGAATTCAAACGCCTCTCGAGACTGGCATTTAAAGACAAAGAGCAAGAATAAAGATTTTGTTTTTCGTTAGGTCTACTTCGCTTTGGCAGGCTTTTGCCACCGGGCGGGTAGACCTTTTTTTATTTGCTCCCCTCCTGGTAAGGTGCCCGTAGGGCGGTGTGGTCGCAGACAAACCCCCGCAGGGCAGTGTGGTCACACTCAAACTCCCGTAGGGCGGGATGCTCGCACACATAAGTCTTCTAATCGCTAGAAGCATTGACTTGTGCCACTAATCCTGTCAATTCTAAAATCCTGCAAATCCTGATTCAGACAGATTTTACG
>JABFSO010000096.1 GCA_013140555.1 Cyclobacteriaceae bacterium
CACGAAAGTGTGGGCCACCCTACAGAGTTGGATCGCGTGCTTGGCTACGAAGCCAACTTTGCTGGCACGAGCTTCCTCACATTAGATAAATGGAAAACGAAAAACTTTAAGTTCGGAAGTTAGATTGTGAATTTCGTTGCCGACAAAACACAAGTTGGTTCACTCGGTAACGTGGGCTACGATGATGAAGGCGTGAAATGCAAATCGTGGGATTTGATTAAGGACGGTGTGCTGGTGAATTATCAAGCCATCCGCGACCAAGTCAATATCATCGATCAAAAAGAATCGCACGGCTGCTGCTACTCACAAAGCTGGAGCGATGTGCAGTTTCAGCGCATGGCCAACGTGTCGTTGCAAGCCGGCAAGCAACCACTTACTCCCGATCAAATGGTGAGCGGCATTGAAAAAGGAATTTACATTGTGAAAGATGGATCTTTCTCCATCGATCAGCAGCGCTACAATTTCCAATTTGGTGGTGTGCTCTTCTTCGAAATTAAAAATGGAAAAATCGAAGGCATGCTGAAAGATGTGGCGTATCAAGCCAACACGCAAGAGTTCTGGAATTCGTGCACACAAATTTGTGATGAGCGCGATTACCGGATGAATGGTGCTTTCAATGACGGCAAGGGTCAGCCGAGTCAGTCCAATGCAGTATCGCACGGATCGGCCACAGCACGCTTCAATGGAGTGAACGTAATCAATACAGGACGAACGATTTAAAAGTTAATAGTTAATCGTTATCAGGATTACCCTGCGATTAACTACTAACCAATAACTTTAAACAACAACGAATTATGGCCATATTATCAAAAGAAGAAACCAAAAAAATACTCGAGAAAGTCATTGGCTTTTCGAAAGCAGATGGCATCGAGGCCAACCTGAATGGCAATGACGGTGGCAACATTCGCTACGCGCGCAACAGCGTGTCTACCTCAGGCGAAGACAGCAACGTAAGTTTAAATGTGCAATCTTACTTTGGAAAAAAAGTAGGCAATGCCTCCATCAACGAGTTTGATGATGCCTCGCTGGAAAAAGTAGTAAGGCGCTCGGAAGAGTTGGCGAAACTGGCTCCTGAAAATTCGGAGTTCATGGAACCACTCGCACAACAAACGTATGGCGCGGAACCCAAAACGTTTATTGAATCAACTGCTAAAATCACACCCGACTATCGCGCGCAAGCGGCAGCCGACAGTATTTTACCCGCCTCGAAAAAAGACATCACCGCTGCGGGCTTTTTAGAAGATAGCCGCGGGTTTGGTTCCTTTATGAATAGCAAAGGCGCTTTCGCTTACAACAAATCTACAGGCGTAGACTTCACCGTAACCATGCGCAGTAATGATGGAACCGGTTCAGGTTGGGTAGCCAGAAATTTTAACGATGTCAGCAAACTCAACACGGCAGAAGCATCAGCCATTGCGATGGAAAAAGCATTGCAATCGCGCAACGCCAAAGCCATCGAGCCCGGCAAGTATACCGTGATTCTCGAACCGAATGCCGCTGCTGATTTATTAGGCTTGATGTTGTTTGCTATGAATGCACGCCAGGCCGATGAAGGCAGAAGCTTCTTATCGAAGAAAGGTGGCGGCACCAAATTGGGCGAAAAAATTGTAGATGAGCGCGTGAATATTTATACCGATCCATGGCATGAAGAAGTACCAACCGGCAACTGGGCAGGCGGTGGTTTAGCGCGCAAGCGTATGGATCTGATTAAGAATGGCACGGTGGCCAATATGATTTATGATCGTTACTGGGCTTCACAAAAAAATGCAGAGCCTACGCCTTTCCCGGGCAACCGAATTATGGAGGGCGGAACCGCTTCCATTGAAGATATGATTAAAGACACGAAGCGCGGAGTGCTCGTGACACGCTTCTGGTACATTCGTCCGGTAGATCCGCAAACATTATTGTTTACTGGCTTAACCCGCGATGGTACCTTTTATATTGAGAACGGTAAGATCAAACACCCGATCAAAAACTTCCGCTTCAACGAAAGTCCGATCATCATGTTGAATAATTTGGAAACACTGGGCAAGCAAATGCGCGTGGCCAGTGGCGGTGGGCCCGGTGGTGGTGGCAGTTCGTTGATACCGGCCGTGAAGATTCGCGACTTTACCTTCTCAAGCTTGTCAGACGCAGTATAATTGTTTTGGTGTTTTGTTTTTAAGAAGTCCCCGGCCGCAAGGTTGGGGATTTTTTATTTTCCTTCATAAAAGTGTGGATTCAAACATTTATTCATTCGATAAAGTGTGATGTTGAACATTTTTTCATTCGAAAAAGTGTATTTTGCGTCAAAATGACTGTTTGGCATGATCCGTCACCTATACAACGAATTGTTAAGCTGGAAGGCATCAGCTAGCCGAAAACCGCTGATTTTGCAAGGCGCGCGGCAGGTTGGCAAGACCTGGCTGATGACTGAATTTGGCAAAACGCAATTCAAACAGACTGTCTATTTAAACTTCGAAAGCAGCGAACGCTTAAAACAATTATTTGCTTCCGACTTCAATATTCAACGGATCATTTCGGTGATTGAAATTGAAAGCCGGCAAACCATCTCACCTTCTGATACACTCCTCATTTTTGATGAAATTCAGGAGGCAGAAAAAGGGCTAACAGCACTCAAGTATTTTTACGAGCAAGCTCCGGAATATTTCATTGTCGCTGCAGGGTCGTTGCTCGGAGTTTCGATTCAGAAGAATACTTCATTTCCAGTAGGCAAGGTTGATTTTCTGCAATTGCATCCGTTGAGTTTTTTAGAGTTCCTCGAAAACATGGGTCCGGAAAGTTTGACTCAACAATTGAAAAATCACAACTGGGATGTCATTCAATCTTTTCACTCGACACTGATTGAACACCTTCGGCTATACTATTTTATTGGCGGTATGCCGGAAGTGGTAGCCTCTTATTTAGAAAACAAAAATTTACAACAAGTACGAAGCTTGCAACAAAAGTTGTTGTTGGGCTACGAGAATGATTTTGCGAAATATGCGCCCACTCAAATTGTTCCGAAAATCCGTTTGGTATGGCGATCGATCATCAGTCAACTGGCGAAAGAAAACAAGAAGTTTATTTACGGGCAAATCAAAAAAGGCGCACGTGCAAAAGACTTTGAACTAGCCATTCAATGGCTAACCGATGCCGGACTCGTTATAAAAGTAAATCGTGTTACAAAACCAGCACTGCCACTGGCAGCATATGAAGAGGCCGATGCATTTAAACTTTACTTCCTGGATGTGGGGTTGCTTCACGCCATGGCAAGTTTAGATGCACATGTTTTGCTGGAAAAGAATACGATCCTAACTGAGTACAAAGGTGCAGCCACCGAGCAGTTCGTTTGTCAGCAACTCGTGATAAGACATACGTTGTTTTACTGGAGTGTGGAGAATGCCACTGCCGAAGTAGATTTCTTACTACAGTCTCGCAATGAAATTATTCCAATCGAAGTAAAGGCGGAGGAGAACCTTAAATCAAAAAGCCTCAAGGTTTATGCTGAAAAATACAGCCCAACTACAGTAATTCGTACGTCCATGAATATGTATCGTCAGGAAAGTTGGATGACGAATGTTCCACTCTATGCCGTAGGCATTTCGATTGCAGAATAGCCTAACCGAGAAACAACTGATCGGTTGAGTTGAAATAGGATGAGTTGACCAATCCGGTAACTCCAGATTAAGGCTTAAAGACCGGGCTATTTCTAAGCTACCTAGGAGTAGAAGTGCCGTTGTAGCATCTGACAATCTTAGAGAGGCTTCATCGAATTGACTTCGTGTGAAGCCTCTCCAATGGTCTGGTAAATTACAGCTTGATTAATATTTATTGAAACTACCCATGCGCTAATTGAGTGGCTTGTACGAACTGATGGTTTCAACAAATATCAACCCATCGTATTATTTTGAAAAGTTCAACGCCATCACTATATCATTTAGATTGCCAAAGTAGCTGGCTACCACGAACTATGCATTTTTTAATGCGCACGAACTGCGAAGGCCTATTTCTACCATTATAGGATTACAAGAAGTGCTTCGACTAACACAGGATAACGATCAGCGTTTAGAAATAATAGACAAGCTAATAGAATGCGTTGTTGAATTGGATGTGTCTGTAAGAAAGAGTCAGCGTTTGCTCGATCCCGATTAGTTCTGCCTGATCAACGAGTTTCGTATAAAACTAGCTGCGATCATCTCATGGATTGACTTCCTCTTTGAAAAAATATTCATTTTGCGAAAAACCATTCTGTCAATCCGTTTAAAATGGAATGGACAAAACGTTAAACATCGAATGTTTATTCCTATGAAAGAATTAAAGCACATTGTGCTGCTGTCATTGTTGATGCCTATTGTCGGATTCGCACAATCGACCCAGAATCAATCGTCCAACTTTAAAGCTCGAATCGATAGTTTGTACCGTGCAGAAATGAAGGCAAACAAAGTCGTAGGCGTTAGTATCGCCATTGTGGACAACCATGAAATAGCCTATGCACAAGGTTATGGATTTGCTGATTTGGAAAGTCGCATTCCTGTTACGCCAGAAACTTCCTTTCGGGTAGGCTCCATCACCAAAAGTTTTACTGCGATTGCCATCATGCAGTTAAATGAAAAAGGTTTACTGAATCTGGATGAACCCATCACCACCTATTTACCAGAGCTAAAAACGAACGAACTATCACCCAACGCAACACCTATTACCCTTCGCCATTTGCTTTCTCACACATCCGGATTGCCCTCAGAGTTTTACAATGGATTTCTGTGCGATGCGCCACCCCAAGGTGACTGGCTTATGGAGCAACTCAATCAGCAAAAAAAATTGTATCCGGCTAATTTCAAGCACATATACTCTAACCTCGGCTACGCTTTGTTAGGTGAAGTCATTGCGCGTGTTTCAAAGCAACCCTATGCCGAATACATCCGGCAACATATTTTTCAACCACTTCATATGGCATCAGGCTATATCCATGCGCCAGGGCAAACCAAAGCGCCATCTATAGCAAAAGGCTATCACGGAATGAAGCCCGCCATTGAACCTTATATTCGCGATCAGGCAGCGGGCTCTATTTGTGCTTCTGCTGATGATATGGCACAATTTATTTCGATGTGGTTACAGAACGGCAGCTATTCCGGTAGTCAGCTGGTAACACAAAATTCCGTGAGCGAAATGCAACGCAATCAACTTTCAACTATTCTACTAAAAGAAAAAAATGAATGGGGGCTCGGCTTGCAGATAAAAAAATACCAAGTGCAAAACCAAGTAATAAATGCATGGGGACATCCTGGAGATACCTTTGCTTTTCATGCTGACTATGCCTTCATTCCGGAGTTGCAAATAGGCGTTGTCGTTCTCACCAACTCATCTTCCGGACAAGAGATGAATGCTGCAGAAAAACTGTTACGCTTGTACCTCTCCAGTGAATATAAAAAAGAGTTACGAAAAGCTGCGCCTCCTCTTTTGCCTCTGGAAACTTGGGAGCGGAGCGGCTCGTGGAACGACATCCAAGGAGATTATCTTAACTCAAGATTTGTCATGCGAATCACACAGCCTGATAAAATCAAGGTTCGTCAAGGTGTTGCGTCTCTCATTCTTTCGCGAAAGCAAAACTTCAGCTATTCGGTAAATGCTCAACTGCTGGGCTTTATCCGATTTCCCATTCGTGACATGGGTGTTCAATTTGTTAAAGTAAATGAGTACACCCTGTTGAAATTGATTCAGAAAGATGAAAACGAATTTTCTTATCAATCGCTGAAGCAACCTGCTTCCTCGAAGATTACTTTAGCTTGGAAAAACAGATTGGGAAATTATTCCATTATGCCAGGTTTTTTTGCCTGCAATCAATGTACCTACGGAGATTTGAGCAAACTAAAAATGACATTGAGCGAAGACAATGGTTATCTAAAAATTCAATTTTCCAACGCTCCCTTTTCACGCACCAATTTTCTTTCGGTGGTCAATGACTCACTTGCCATTACTAGCGGTGTGGATCGCGATTCAGGAATGAACCTTACTGCATTAGAAGATGGCACGCTTGCGTTTAGTGGGCTTCGTTTTCAAAAGAAGTAAATGACTTGCTAAGAACAATTTTCGGCTTTCAAATCCCCATCTTCTCCTTAAACTTCACACTTTGGCGCTGGCTTAAATCTATTTTGATACCGGTTTCCATTTCCACCTGAAGTGTGTTACTAAAATACGGTATGATGTTTTTAATGAAATTCACATTAATCATCTCTTGTCTACTGGTGCGAAAAAAATGTTCGCCTGGCAATTTTTCTTCCAGGTAGTTGAGTGAGCGATGGAGCATGGCCTTCTTATCACGAAAATGCAAACGCACATAATTACCCACACTTTCGAGGTAAAAGATTTGATGGATAGGCACAAAAAAACATTGCTCACCATCTTTAATGAAAATTCGTTTATTGATGTCGAGTGCTTTTTCTCCTTCGGAGTGCGTCAATTTCCGAATCACTTTCGTGACAGCCTCTTTCAATCGCTCCGGATTCACTGGCTTTAAGATGTAATCGAGCGCGTTCACTTCAAATGCCTTGATCGCAAACTGATCGTAGGCCGTTACAAAGATTACCTCGGGTGCGCTACTCAATTCGCTCAGCAAATCAAACCCATTTTTGCCCGGCATATTAATATCTAAAAAAAGCAATTGCGGGTTGTCTTGCTGAATTTTTTGAATACCGTCTTGCGCATCGTTGCTTACGGAAATGATATCAATTTCAGGGTATGCGCTCAGCATCGATTGCAATTCGGCAATTGCCAGCGGCTCGTCATCAATTAAAATAGTCTTGATCATTTCTTTATAATAATAGTTGCCTTCACTCCTGCTTCTATTTGTTGAATGGCAAATTGTGCGTGATCCGGAAAGATATGAGCCAATCGTCTTTCAATATTTATCACGCCAAGTCCTGTTCCTTCACTTTTTTCTAGGATGCCGGGGTTTACCATTTCTATTTTCAGTGTGTTGTTGTCGTGCGAAGCCGATAAATTCAACTGCGAAAAACCAGGTGTTTTGGTAATGCCATGCTTGATGGCGTTTTCAGCAAGCGTAAGCACGATGCCAGGCGGCACCATTTGATAGCCAGCTTGCTCATCCATTTGTAGTATAAATTGAAAACGCTCACCAAAACGAATTTTCTCCAGACTAAGATACTTTTTCACTTCTTCCATTTCGTCTGAAAGTGGGATGAGTGTTTGGTTGCCACTTTGCAGCGTAAACCGTAGTAGCTCGCTCAACTTGACAATGGCATCTTTACATTTTTCTTGATCGATTGACACCAATGCTTTGATAGAGTTGAGCGCATTAAACAAAAAGTGAGGATTAAGTTGTGATTTTAGTAACTCTAACTCCATCGAGCGGGCAATGCTTTCAGATTCTAATTTGGCTTCCTTTAATTGCCGCGACCTTTCCAAGATCTGATATAAAAAATAGATAATAATCCATACGCCTATATATCTCATACTGTTGAGTGTGCCCCCGAAAATTACAATGAAGGAAAACATAGAAGCTATATTTTGGGGTTCCGTAAAAAGGTATGGGATTGTGGAGAGCAAATTAATGACTGCCGAAATGAGGATGGTAGCGAGCACGGCCAACAACCAAATTTCGCGAGGGCGCCAATCAAAAACGGTCGAGCGTTTTACAAAAAACCGAAATACATGCATCAAGCTTATCCCTAGCAAGGCATAATACCCAAACGACCAAACAAAATTCCACTCAAAATGGCCCACAATAAAAAAAGTATAATTCAACACCTCAATGGCCATCATGCTCAGCCATCCCGAAAGGGTGAGAATTAAATATAATTTGCTTCTGCTTATTGCCATGTGACTGCAAAATAAGATACTATCAGAGAATTATTCGATACAATAACACAAACGAAGAAAATAAGTGTTGTAAGAATTCATTACTCTGCATTCTGCATGGCCCCTTCACTCCTACCTCATTCTATGCACTGGTGTATTTCTGTTGCATGGTGTCAGTTAAAATTGTGCAACTAGCATCAAAAGCTTGAATGATACTGAATAGCTCCAATTTTTCCACTCTATTTATTTCTTAAAACCTTTTTATGCTTAAAATCATCTTTGTTGCATTCGTTGTTTGTGCAGGAGTGGGTTTTTTATTAGTGGCCTAACCAGATCCTAAAAAGAATATAGAAACTATATTGATCAAGCATTCGTTTGACGATCTAATAAATTTGAACTAGTAAACTTTTAATTCTTTTAACTTTTCCCCATGAATTCTTTTAAACTATTAACCGTATTATTCGTCTTTTTCTTTTCCGGATTATATGCCCAAAAGAACTATCAAGTATCTATTGATCTGACAAAAACTTCTTCCGATCAGTTATCCGTAGAAATTATCACACCCAAAGTAAGCTCCGATCAAATCGACTTTCATGTACCGAAAATTGTACCTGGCACCTACGCCATCAGCAACTTTGGATCTTTTGTGTCTAATTTTAAAGCATCGGATCAGGCCGGAAACAGTTTAACCATCACACATCCGGATGCTAACACCTGGAAGATTGATAATGCTAAGAAGTTGTATAAAATCACCTACACGGTAGATGATACGTGGGACACTCCTCAAATTAAAGAAGATGTGTTTGAGCCAGGTGGAACAAGTTTTGAAAAAGATACAGCTTTTGTACTCAATACATTCGGAGTCATCGGCTACCTGCAAGGAAATGAAAAGAAGCCGTATCAGGTACAAATTAAACGTGCTGAAGGTTTCTATGGCGCTACCTCTCTTGAACTTAAAAAGAGCCCCAACCCTAATGTAGATCTGTTTGAAACTGATAGTTACCAAACGCTGGCAGACGCACCTATCCTTTATTCAAGACCCGATACGGCCTGGATTAAAGTTGCCAATGCCTCTGTTTTAGTTTCTGTGTTTTCTGTTAACGGAAAAAGTTCTGCGAAAGCGTTGGTGAAAGATGTTCAACCTATATTAGAAGGCCACGCGAAATACCTGGGGGGAAAACTTCCGGTGAAGAAATATGCCTTTCTGGTTTACCTCTCCAACAAAAAGAACTTAACGCGCTTCGGAGCATTGGAACACACGCAATCGTGTCTCACATTTATGCCCGATAGCTTTTCGCCAGAAGAATTGTCGAGTCAATTCAGAGACATTGCCTCGCACGAGTTTTTACACATCATTACTCCGCTGACTATCCACAGCGAAGAAATTGGCAACTTCGATTTTATCGATGCTAAAATGTCGAAACACTTGTGGATGTATGAAGGTGTAACCGAATATGCTGCGCACCACTCACAACTTCGCTCTGGTGCTATTTCGCTCGAAGAATATTTAAAGAGACAGACGGAAAAGATTGGAGTTTCAAAAAAGTATTTTAATGACACGCTTGCCTTTACGGTTTTATCGAGCGAAGCGCTTGACAAACAAAAAGAGCAATACCAAAATGTGTATCAGAAAGGAGCGCTGATCGGCTTGTGTTTAGATGTAAAATTGCTCACCCTCTCCAATGGAAAATATGGTCTACCTGAAGTAATGGCGCGTCTTGGAAAAAAATACGGCATGAAGAAATCATTTAAGGATGCCGTGTTGTTTGATCAGATTGCTTCGATGACGTTTCCAGAGATACGCACTTTCTTTAAAGATTATGTAGAAAGCGGCAAGCCTCTTCCACTCAAAGAAACATTTGATGCGCTGGGCATCAGTTATAACCCCGAAGCTACACGCAAAGGCTTAGAAACAAGTATGGCCTTTGGTGCCGGCCTGGCCCCTGATAGAAAGCATTTGGTAATTACCGATATGAGTGGCGCCACCAATTTGGGTAAGCGGCTTGGCTTTCAACCTGGCGATGTGTTTGTATCCATGAATGGCGAATCCTTTACCCTAGAAACCTACCAGGAATGTTTTGCCAAATATTCTTCAACTGTAAAGTTAGGTGATACTGTGAAATTTGTAGTGCAACGAAAAGATGCCAATGGTGAAGAGAAAGAAGTTGCGCTGGAGGCTGACGTTCGCGAAGAGACACAAAATTATATTGGCATTGAGCCCCTTACGAATCCAAGTGTAGCACAACAAAAAATTCGGAACGCCTGGTTGGGTAAATAGACTTACGCACAGCTCACAGAAATCCTTGGCAACAAGCCAGGGATTTTTTTAGATTTAGAAACATCTTGGCCATGCGGGAAAATGGGAAGTGTTTTTACAACGGATACTCTTTTTCGCTAGCGCTACCGCAGGCGGTATTTTGTATATCGTGCAGATACGTTGTCCAAACCATTCACTGCATGAAACGATCTGTGCAGGGAAATAGCTCCCTTCTTTTTATTTGAGCTAAGAGCTAAACCGCGACACTATTTTATAAGGAAAAATTAGTGATGAAAATCACCACATCACATTAGTAAAAAGCAAACGTCATTTTCAATTAGCCGAGCGGAAGTTTCATTGGTTGTCGGAATACAATCGTTAAAATATAATGCTTTTTATACGTCCGATTTCGAACGAATTCTTGACCGCTAAAATAATAACCTTTAACTAGTGTCAACTTTCTATTGAGGAATGTCGTCTTAAGCAAGTCTTATTTTCCCTTAACAACTAACACATGAAACGTAGAGATTTTATTTATCTGTCAGGCCTTGGCGCAGCCGCGTCCATGCTGCCGGGCATCCCGCTCATGGGCAATCCCATAGATCCGAGCCGTGCGCTTGAAACAGTGGATGTGGCCCTGAAAAAACAACTGGCCGATGTTGCCTTAAATGCAGCACGAAGCAAAGGTGCCACCTATACCGATGTCCGCATCGGTCGCTACCTCAATCAATTTGTGGTAACGCGCGAAGACAAGGTGCAGAATATTGTAAACACCGAATCATACGGAATGGGTGTTCGTGTGGTAGCAAATGGAGGTTGGGGCTTTGCCGCCACCGACAAGCTCGACAAAGACAGCATTGCAAAAGCAGCCGAACAAGCTGTAGCAATTGCTAAAGAAAACTCGCGGCTCCTTTCTGAACCCGTGCGGCTCGCTCCTCAAAAAGGATATGGCGAAGTGACTTGGAAAGCACCGATCGAAAAAAATTCATTCGAAGTACCTATCAAAGAGAAAGTGGACTTGCTGTTGAATGTTAATGACGCTGCCATGAAAGCAGGTGCCGATTACATCAACTCTATTTTGTTTATGGTGAATGAGCAAAAATATTTTGCTTCATCCGATGGCTCGTACATCGATCAGGATGTTCACCGCATTTGGCCAACGTTCTTCATCACCAAAATTGACAAAGCCACCGGCAAATTTGAAACACGCAATGCGCTTAGCTCACCGATGGGCATGGGCTACGAATATTTATACGCTCGTCCGCAAGATAAAATTCAAGGCGTCACCCCTCTTTACAAGGGCCGTTATGACATGATTGAAGATGCTCGTTTTGCCGGGCAACAAGCGGGAGAAAAACTAAAAGCAAAATCTGTAGAAGCCGGCAAGTACGATTTGATTTTAGATCCATCGCATTTGTGGCTCACCATTCACGAATCGACCGGCCACCCAACAGAGCTGGATCGCGTACTAGGTTATGAAGCCAACTTTGCAGGAACCAGCTTCCTCACCTTAGATAAATGGGAATCGAAAAAATTCAATTACGGTAGTAAACTGGTAAACATTGTAGCCGACAAAACACAAGTAGGTTCACTTGGTGCAGTTGGTTATGACGATGAAGGTGTGAAGTGCGGCCAGTGGGATATTATCAAAGATGGTATTTTAGTCAATTACCAAGTGATTCGCGATCAGGCACACATTTTAGGATTGAACGCTTCGCAAGGATGTTGCTATGCAGATAACTGGAGCAGCATTCAGTTTCAGCGTATGGCCAATATTTCTTTGCAACCGGGCAAAGAGAAGAGGAGCATCGATGACATGATCAAAAATGTAGAGAAAGGGATTTACATTGTTGGTGATGGTTCCTTCTCGATCGATCAGCAACGTTACAATTTTCAATTTGGTGGCCAGTTGTACTACGAAATTAAAAATGGAAAAATTGTAGGCATGCTGAAAGATGTAGCATATCAATCCAACACCCAAGAGTTTTGGAATTCATGTACCGCTATTGCGGATAGTGATGACTACCGCTTGGGTGGTTCATTCTTTGATGGCAAGGGTCAGCCAGGTCAAGTCAGTGCGGTATCGCATGGTTCATCCACCACGCGCTTCAACGGAGTTAATGTAATCAATACAGGAAGAAATATTTAAGATTATGCCCATACTTACAAAAGACGAAGCCTACGCTTTATTGAAAAAAGTGCTGAGCTACTCGAAAGCAGATGAATGCGAAGTGAACTTAGGAGGAACCGACAGCGGCAACATTCGTTATGCCCGCAATGCGGTTTCTACCAGCGGCAAAGTGAGCCAGACTCAACTGGTAGTTACTTCTGCTTACGGAAAAAAATCAGGAGTTGCTACCATCAACGAATTTGATGATGCATCTCTGGAAAAAGTAGTGAGACGCTCGGAAGAGTTAGCACAACTGGCTCCTGAAAATCCGGAGTACATGCCACTGCTTGGACCACAAACGTATGCCGAGCCTATCACCTTTGTACCGGCCACCGCAGCCATCACAC
>JABFSO010000347.1 GCA_013140555.1 Cyclobacteriaceae bacterium
GTACTCTCGAGGCCAAACACTGGGATTGAATATAATTAGCAACCGGTTCGCGTAAGCGATTCATCAGCCAGCCATTTCCTTCCGGCCATGTAAGCACGGCATCGTGATTCAGGTGAAATCCCTTTCAGCCTTTGCGGGATGCAAAGTAATGTAGCCCGGCCCAAGCTGAGGTGTGTTGGGTGCTAATTCCAAAATCATCCAGACAACAATAGTTCACATACCAATTGAGGTAAGTAGATGTAAACAGATTGGCATGCAACCATGCATCCATAGAGATTTGATCGAGGGCAAGAATTTCCGGATCGGAGGAAGATTCAGCTACCGGAATATTGAACGCATATTTTTGATCGCGTCCCAATTTATTGCGCCATCGTTCCATTTGTTCCAGAAATCGAACGATCTGTTGCTGGTCGCTGGATGGCACTCCGTCTTGCGGAATTAATCCTTCCTGCCAATGCTCGTTAATGTAGAGTCGCTCCTTTGGATCGAAGCAGAGGTAATGTTCATAAAATTGTGGCAGCCCTTTTTCATAATGGGTAATCACACCTACCTCTTCCAAAAATTCAAGCAATGAGTGATTGTCCAGATTGGGTAGTGGTAAATAATGTGCACCGAGTGGATAAGCACTAAGTGCATTGCTACGAAAACTTGAATTGCCACCTACATGATGTTCCAATTCAAGTAAGGTGAAATCAGTATTGTTTTTTTTGAGGATGCGCGCAGCGGACAGTCCGGCTATTCCACCACCAACAATCACGACATCTTTTTTTATTTGCTTTCGCGGATGTTGGTCGGTGAGGTTACGCAGTCGATGCCCCAGTGCTGCGTTGGGCCCATTCGTACTACCCGTGATGATTTTTTTTTCATCGCATGAACTCAGGTGTGTCAGTGCGCTGCCGGCTGCCACCGTAGCTAATGATTGAGCAATAAATTTTCTGCGCGAAATCATTTAATGTGTGTATGCCTGCCACTCTTTTTCAAACGTATTGACCAATGCCTGATTGTGCAGGTAATTGACTTCCGAATGGGCCTCAACCATATCGGGAGGGAAGTGAGTAAGCTGTTGAAACACATCTGCATTGATAAAGCGAAGTCCGGCCGGATACTTAGTTGCCGGATGAAATTCGTTTTTCCAGATTAATAAAAAACCCCACTCTCCAAATGATGGAATGTAGCAGTGATAGGGTTTGGTTTGAAAGCCTGTAGAGCGAATGGTTTCGTTGATGATCCAAAACGATTTGCGAGCTATAAATGGAGAAGTGCTTTGCACCACCGCGCAGCCTTTGGTTGTGATGACTTTGCTGAGCGATTTATAAAAAGAATTGGTGTACAACTTTCCAATAGAGTAATTGGAGGGATCCGGAAAATCGACAATCACAAAATCAAATTGTGCTTGTGTGTTGTGCAGCCAGCGGAAGGCATCTTCGTTGATGACCGTTACTTTATCTGAAAGCAATGACGATTGATTTAACTTGACCAACATAGCGTTGGATCGAAATAGGCCAGTCATGGCTGGATCGAGATCGACTAGCGTGACAGATTCTATTTGTGGATATTTCAACACTTCGCGCAAAGCGAGCCCATCGCCACCGCCCAAAATCAAAACACGTTTTGCATTCGGCAGCGAAGCCAACCCCGGATGAACGAGCGATTCGTGGTAGCGATATTCATCCAGCGAACTGAATTGCAAATTGCCATTGAGATACAGCCGCATGTCGGAGGGACTTTTGGTCAGAATGATTCGCTGATAGGGACTCGACTTCGCATAAAGAATCGTGTCCTGATACGCCTGTATTTCAGCAAACCGGATGATCTGATCAGCAACGATGAAACCAATCAGCAACACCACCATCGCTACAGCCGCATAGAGTTTTAGAAAAATCGATTTGATTAATTCTTTTTGAAAATAGAAACACAAGTAACCTGCCACCAGCACGTTGAAAATTCCGAAGAGCAAGGAAGTTCGCAGAATGCCCAAATGTGGAATCAACAACATCGGAAAGATGATGGAAGCCAACAATGCCCCAATGTAGTCGACTGTAAATACTTTTGAAACGAGATCTTTGAATTCCAATCGGTCTTGCAGGATGCGCATGAGCAACGGAATTTCCAGTCCCACTAAAATCCCCGTAAGGGAAACCAAAAGATACAAGAGAAGCCGGAAGTAGGGGAGTTGCTCGAAGAGAACATAGAGAATACACGAACTGAATCCGCCTACAAGGCCCACTAAAATTTCAATTCGAATAAACCAGGCGATGAGATTGCCCTTGAAATATTTCGACAGGTAAGAGCCAATGCCCATCGAAAAAAGATACGTGCCGATGATGGTGGAAAATTGAGTGACCGAATCGCCCAGCAAGTAACTGGCCAGCGTGCCTGCCACCAGCTCGTAAATGAGTCCGCATGTAGCTACTACAAAAGCAGCAATCAACAATAGTGGAACTTGGCCGCGTGCACGATCGGTCATACTACTTAACTGTGAATAGCCGAGCCGATGATAATCGCCATGGCAATCATAAATGCTCCGGCTACAATAGCCAGTGCTGTGTTGTGTTCTTCAATCAATTCGCGCCAAAGCGTGCCGGGCGTTACTTTATCAAAAATCCAAAAGGAGATTGATAAAATTGAAATCCCGATAACGGAATAAACAATCGAAGCGAGGATGTATTTCCATTCCATGGGTTTGAAATTTATTTGTGATAGAATCGATAACCATGCTGGCCGGTGCCATTGTGGGTGGTTTCTTTGTGCGTAGTGTTAATCCACTTCCAGCCAATGGCCAGTGAGTACGCGTGAAAACTAATCACGATAGCTGCAAAGAGCAGGTACCACTTCAAGCCTTTAAAATCATTCCATTGCATAATAAGTCAATTTTATTCTTCGGATGCATACGGTGAATAGTCACTATCACTCCATCGCTTTACTTCTTTGTAATGCTTGCGCACGAAGTAATAAATGGGATACAATGCTAAAATCAATAACGTGATAAAAAAATTCGAATAGATGGGTTCGTTGTGATACACATCGATTGCGAAATATTCTGCATTGAAACTAAACTGCGGATAGATGTTGATGTGATACCTGCCTTCGGGTATTTTCGACAAAAAGGCTTCGCCATGAGTACCTCCTTCCGACCATGATTCTCCGCCTTCCACGCCATGGTAATATTCAATCTCTTTTGAGAATTCATGTTCGGTGCCGGTGGCTTCTTCAATCAACGAAAAGTCAGCATAAAACCAATCATTGTCGATGGGTGCTTGGATATCAATGACCATACTTTTGGTGCCACCTTCCAATAAAAATGATTCCGTTGAAAACATTTTTTGTTCGGTGAGATCACGCTTGTAATAGGTTTTCGAAAACACGCGCTCCGGGGTGGCATTGTTTTGAAAAAAGATTTGGAGGACTACCAGCACTAACACCACTGCCAAC
>JABFSO010000213.1 GCA_013140555.1 Cyclobacteriaceae bacterium
TCTATTGGGTCAGTGCTCTCAGATTTTTTATTTTCTTGTTGTCTCGGATATCAACCGTTGTTACATTTCTTTCGTCCATTTCATTTAGAACTTGTTGAGCTCTTTTTTTCTGATCGTCATAATAAAGCATCAATGCGAGTCCGTAATAGCCGTCAATTTTGTCTGGCGCTACATCGATCGTCTTTTGAAATAGAGTCATTGCGGTCAGCGTATCTTTTACTAGGAATAATGAATTGGCTTTAATAACTAAAGCAGAGGGATTGTCTGGATTTATACTTAAAGATTTGTCACAGGCCTCTATTGCTTTAAAGTAGTCCGCTCTTTTTTGATAGCAGTGTCCGATAAGATACCACGCATCACAACATGTCGAGTCTTTTTCAAGAGTCTTTTTAAAATTATTTAATGCGCGGTCATATTGTTTCGTATCCAAGAGTTGCACTCCTTTATTAACTGATAAGAACGCACCATAACTTTTAGCTTTGCAGGTCTCATAAAAGTTTTGAATTAAAACCTTGTCGTCATCGTTTTGGCATATTCCAACTCTGCATGTAAATAAAATCAATAGCAACCCTAAAATTCTCATGTCCTATTTGTTCACGGTTTTGGTAAATCGGTAAGTTACTGCCAACGGTCAGCTAATTGCTGGCGGGCTATTTAAAACTTCACCCTATCCCCTGCTTGACGGATGATAAAGATAAATAAAGAACTACATACTTCAATGACGAACAGTCACGCCTGCTTGCAATAGGCATTTGTGGTGGGTTGCTGTATCCGAACAATTACTTGCCCGTTTCTTTTATTTCGGTTTTGACTGAATGGCAATTGGAACAACGTCCACCAACTCCAGATCTTTGACCATATCCACAACAACTGCTTTGTATTTTTTGAAATGTTCTGTCTGAGTGTGTGCCTGATAAGCGTCAGTACTAGCGTAGGTCTCTAGAATCGTAATCTTTGCTGGATTTTTCTTGTCCTGTACTGCGGAGTAAGCTAAAACACCTTTTTCAAGTTTTAGAGCCGATTGCATCTGCTCTTTTAAAGCCGCTTTGTATGCGTCTAACTTTGTACTGTCAACCGTAATTTTAGCAATCCGCATATAAGTTGTCCCGTCCTGCGCTGACAAATTCATTGAGTCAATTGTCATTATGGTTAATGTTAAAATACAGAGTCCAAGATGTCGTCTAATTATTGATTCCATTTTTAATACTTTATTTAGTCGAATGTTAGTCGTCACCAGTTGCCATCAACGGTCAGTTAATTGCTGGCGGGCAATTTAAAACCTTTTCCCTCCCGGGCTTCGCGCGGTGATAAAAATAAATAAAGAACTACACATTGCAATGACGCACTGTCCCGTCAGTCTGCAACTAGCTTATGTTGTGGGATGTTGGCATCTACCATTATTCTAATTCGTTTTCGATGAATAGTCATTCTTTAAAATGTCGCGAACGAAAATGAACGAACTGTATCATGACTAAAGTGGCAATAGTAATTCGAATAACTTGTTTTTCCTTCTCCGCATTCTGTAAAGTAGAGGAAATGTCGTTCAGTACTTTGCCCGTATTTAGCATTTGGTTCTCCCAAGATTCTTAATATTGTTGCAGAGTCTTTACCTATTAATCCCAGTTGCCCAATTAATAACTCCATCTTTTCTGTATTCCTTCTAAGTCCTAAGCAGCCCAACGAATCTTTCTTCCAATTAGTCAATATGTCAGAAACTTCCAACTCAGTCAGAGTTAATGTTTTCTTATGGGTATTGATCTCATGCTTATTCTTATTACTCTGCGAGCAACTAAAATGTCCGAGTACAAATAGTAAAAATATAATTCTCATTTTATCAAGGTGGCACAAACTTCGTAAGTGAATGACCCGAACATTAACGTTTCCGCATCTTTGCCTTAAAACTTGCGAATGTTAATGTATCGTCACTCGTTTTTTGTTTTACCAAATTTCGTCCTTCTCTCCCACTCCTCCAAAAAAAGTGACGTTGTGTTTGAATTAGGATTTACAGGATTATAGGATGGGAAGCATTGAAATTATCTCGGCCTTTTACTGATTGTTTTTTTCCAATCAAACAGATCTCGCGATGCCGTATTTCGCTTTGCCAAGTCAGCCAGAATGGCGCTTATTTTAGTTTTCTCTAACCATTTACCATTCACAAATACAGCTGCAATTTTTCGGGTATTTTTAATGTCAGTCAGTGGGTTTTCGTCAAGCAAAACAAGGTCAGCCAATTTTCCTGATTCTACAGACCCAACTAGTTTATCCATTCCAAGCCACTGTGCCGCAAGAAGGGTTGCTGAATTTAACGCCTCTTCGGGGGTTAATCCTGCCTGCACCAATAGTTCCAGTTCATCGTGCAATGCAAACCCCGCTACAACTCCTGAAACTCCAGCGTCTGTTCCAGCCACAATGGGAACACCTGCTTCTTTGAATGCTTTCACTAATTGAAAATGGAATGCAACCATTTTGTCAAAATAGGCTATGGTTTCGGGTGTTGTAGTTGTTGGCCGTAAGCCATTTGCTCTGCAAGAGCGGATGCACGTATGGAAGTGTGTTTAAATTTTTGATGCTCTCCAACGAACGGTTTTGTTTAGCAATCCATACCATAGTTGTTAATGTGGGCGATAACCAAGTATCGTTGGCTTTGGTCAGCTTGGCGAATCGAATGGCTTCTTCATTTGTTAAGCTATCGGAATGTTTGGAAAATTCTTCCGCGTGGGCTACCATTCCAAAATGAGGTACAAATGCCTGTTCTAATTTTCCTTGAAAAGCATTGGGGATGTGTCCAACCGTTTTCAATCCCAATTTGTTGGCTTCATCGACAATGGCGGTATAGGTTTCAACATTTAATTTTGAATAGACTTTTATTAAATCATAGCCTTCCACCTTCGCATTTCTCACCAACATTCTCCCCTCTTCCGCAGTATTTGCTAACCTACCTTGTCCGGAACCGCCATTTATTAATGCGGCCAATACGATGCGAGGGCCGATAACATAACCCTTTTCTATCTCCTTCTTTTGACCGAAGGTTTCCATGGTAGCATTCAAATCCACCACAGTGGTAACACCATTCGCTACAATAGGAGTCATCGTATCTTGCGTGTCGAAAGAAAAGTCGGGTGTTTGCGCTGGAAGTTTGGGGCCAAAAAAAACATCGGTAGGTAAGTGCACATGTGTATCAATCAGACCGGGCATGAGCCATTTCCCTTTGCCTTCCATGATCTTGGCATTGGCTGGAATTGTACCATTTATTGATTCAATGCGATTGCCGATAATGAGCACGGTGGCATTCATTAAAACCCTACCGGTCGAAGTCATAGTAATAACATTCACATTTCGGATAGCAATTACTTGCTCCCCCGTTTTTTGTTCTAGTCCTTTTTTAGTCGCAGCCGGTTGCGAATAGCCTTTTGAAATAAGAACAAGCAGT
>JABFSO010000443.1 GCA_013140555.1 Cyclobacteriaceae bacterium
GTCTTTGTATCCGGGCGAGAGGCTAAACTCTTTAAAGCCATAGAAGCGTTGATTTTTAATTTGCGGATAGTCGTCTTCAAACTTATCGAAGTTGAAGCGAAAAGGAAGTTTGTAAATGCCCGAGCCCCACGTGGATGAAAGCGAAGAGTTGCCTTTGAGGCGTAGACCTACTTTGTACCATTCTTTGTCGTTGAACTTGAGAGATACCGCTACGTAGTCAGTTTCCTGCGATGGAAAGCCACCACCACTTTGCGTGCGCTCGCCAAAGCCATAACCAAAGAGAGCTTTCATATTGGTTTGTATGGCACTCCAATTGGCCGAAGTCATGGTGATTTTAAGTGTATTTACTTTGTCTTGCGGAAACACAGTTGTGTAATCGGGCTCCACATCATTGCTATGCGTAGCGATTGTCCAATCGGTGACGGCAAAATTTTTGTCTTCGGTAGTCGTGGTTGTAATGGCATCAGCGGATTGGTCTTTGCACGAGAGCAATGAAGCAATTAGAAGAATCGCAAGGAATGATAATGACTTCAACAAATGAGAGATCATAGGTGATTGAGTAGTTTATAAATCGGCCAACGCATTTTGCTTATTCAATATTGCTGATGTTTTTGAATATCTCATCGTATGATGAAGGAAAGTGCTTAAAAACATTCAGCAGTCACAAAACCATCGACAGATCATGCGAAATGGTAGACACAATAGCTTTGATGATTTGCGGTAAAACATCATGAGCTATTAACCGCAAAGAACGCAGAGTATCGCAAAGCATTCATCAAGGCTTAAATCGCTTGTTTGATCTGTCTTGTTGTCGCTATCTTTACTCATTACAACTCAGCTCATTTTGAAGCTTCTCAAAGGACTCATTCATTCAAACATTTACATTTCCTTAGCGGCAGTTTTTCTTACCGTTGAAACTCAAATACAATTGGGGTTGGTGCCGCAATGGCGCCCCTACCTGTTCATCATATTTTTCGCGACTCTGTTTGAATACAACTTACATCGGCTCGTGACGTTGCTGATGGTGAAAGATGCCATCCACTCCGACAAACATGCCTGGGTGCGTGAAAATCAAAAAGCATTTTACACACTGGTTATTATTTCCACCATTGCATTTATAGTGGTGTTGTGGATTGCCAAAACAAAAGTGTTGTTGACCCTCGCTCCCATCGCCTTGCTTACCTTGTTCTATTCCATTCCCATCGCGCGGAGCAAAAGTTATATTTTCCGGTTGCGCGAAGTGCCTTACCTGAAATTATTTCTGATTGCCTTTGTGTGGGCGGCTATTACCATCTTGTTGCCGGTAGTGCATGCCGAAATAACCTTCGACCGCACGCATGTAGTGCTACTGTTTGCCGAGCGATTTTTATTCATTCTCGCCATTGCGATACCGTTTGACATCCGCGACATGGAATCGGATCGGCAGGCGAATTTAAAAACAATACCAATACTACTGAATGAAGATCGGTCGCTGCGTGTGTCGTTTGTTGCGCTGCTGGCATTCGCTGTGCTGGTTTTGTTTCATTATTCATGGCAACAAGAGTGGTCGATTATCATACCCTTGCTAATTACTGCCATCGTTACTTTGTTCTTACTCCAATCATCGCGCATGCGCAGCAACCCATTCTATCATCATGGCTTCTTAGATGGCACCATGCTGTTGCAAGGGCTGTTGATGATATTGTTTTATCATTTGAATTTGGCTTGCCGGTAATAAACGAAGGTACGTTTGTTAAAAGCCGCTCAACTTTCATCTGTACTATAAAACCGATTATTAAATTATTCCGGCACTTTATGAGCTTCCATTAACGCTAAAATGTAATCTGTAAACGTAGGAAACTGCGCAACCAAAAGTTGGGGATCATCTTCACCTTCGTGAAATCCATACACCGGAGGATTGTCGCCTTCAGAAATTCTGAAATACCAAAACTCATAGCCTTGATGCATGCTAAAAATAAAAGCATCCGAAGGCAATTCATCCGCCACGGAATTCTCTTTCAGCAATTCTTTAGCCCATGCTTGAATCGGAATTAAGTTATTATAAAAGCAATCCGTACCCTCATTGATCTTTCCCGAATACTTGCCCATAGTCAATAGACATTCGCGATATGCCTCCGGCAATTTGATTTGGAGTGTATTCTCTAATTGATTAACCTCTTCAATCGTGCAGGGCAACAAGCCAACATAATTTCTCTTCAAGCGAGTTACAATAGCTTCCAGATGGTTGAGTCGAATGGCATTCATGCTATTTAATTACCTCTATGTTATTCTTAAACTTTATCTTACTGAGTGTATCGCCTTTCTCAGAGAAATAAATCCATACAAGTTGCAATCTACAAGAAAAGCAGATTTTTATTCAGACCGCTTATGCATCTACTTATGAAAGTAGTTTACGCTAACTTCTTCCAACCCACCACAGCCACACTTTGGCGGTGGATTTGCATCTTCACCGAAACAGATAAGGTGGCGCTGATTTTGTTTTCCACTTTTCAAGCAACAAATCCCCCAACTCCATGAATCGTTTACGAATTTCCACGCTGTATATAACCATACTTATGGTGTTTTGCGCTCTTTCGGCCATGAGCCAAACCACCAAAAAAACGCTGGAGCTACCCGAATTCAAAAGTATTTATGTCAACTCGAACTACACAGTTTACCTCAAGCAAACCAACAAGCAAGAGGTAACGGTAGAGGCGCTCACCGAAATTTTTGAACTCTCTACCTTCAAAGTCGAAAACGGTGTGCTGATGATTAATGTGGAGCGCAAGCCCGACAATCCCAACAAAAGTATTTGGGCAAAAATTGATGACATCAAGCTTAAACCGAATATGAAGTTGACGGTGAGCATGAAAAACATCTCTGAACTACAAGTAAATAGCAATGGTAAAATCATTTCTGAGAATTCGATTGCGTCCGATAACCTGTCGCTAAGTGTGGCGGGCAATGGGTCGATTGACTTAGATATTAAAGGAAATTATTTAAAGACAGAAGTGAGCGGCTCAGGATCAATTGCACTTAAAGGTTATGCTTCTACGAATGACATAGTGATCAGTGGCAGTGGAAATATCAACGCCTTCTTGTGCGAAATCGAAAAAGCAAAAGTGAAGATGAGCGGATCGGGTGTGTGCGAACTAAACGTAACGGGAAACCTCGAAGCACTTGTGGTAGGCAGCGGCTCGCTGAAGCACAAGGGCAATACCAAAGAGGTTGCTAAAAAGATTTACGGATCGGGCGTGGTCGATAGGGTGTACTAGCGATTGTTTTATCACAACGTCTTTATGAGCAGATGCGAATCCCATCGCGCATTGGCATCTGAATTACTCAAAATCATCAAAAACTAATCCACAGCGCTAATTCTTGCCGCAGCTTTGCAGCGCAATTTTACACACGTGCGCTGGCTTGCCGCACCTTTGCGGGAAGGTGTTGCT
>JABFSO010000005.1 GCA_013140555.1 Cyclobacteriaceae bacterium
GTGGTAGACAGTGCCTTTGGCTTTTGCTGCATCGTATTCTTTTCCATCGGCTCGTTTTCGTAGATGATTGAACACGTAGGTCCCATGATGATTCCGAGGAAGATCACATGCACGGGTGAAAAGATGGTGGGATACATCCAGCCCAAAGCTAGTGGAATGAAAACAGTCAATATAATCGGGATGTGGACCGAAATAATGTATTGAATCGCCTTCTTCAGGTTGGAATAAGTCTTTCGTCCCATGGCAATGGCCAGCACCATTTTAGACAAGTCATCTTCTAACAGAATCAGTGATGCGGCTTGCTTGGCAATCTCTGTTCCTTTTTTGCCCATCGCAATGCCGATGTGCGCTGCCTTCAGCGCGGGGCCATCATTCACACCATCGCCTGTCATGGCTACAATTTGCTGATTGGCTTTCAAGGCATTGATGATTCTTAATTTTGCTTCTGGAAACATGCGTGTGAATAAGGTAGTCTTCATCACTCTCGCGTTGAGTTCACTCTCCGGCAATTGCATCAATTGATCGCCTGTCATTTCATTTTCATAGCCTCGCAACCCGATTTGCTTAGCAATGGCTTTTGTTGTTTGTGCATTATCGCCTGTGATCACCTTCACGTCCATGCCGGCAGCATAAAAGTCATTTAACACTTGCTGAATATTCTTCTTAGGCGGATCATAAAATGCGACAATCCCTTTTAATTGAAATGAATATTCCTGCTGGGTGGCCGGATAATTCTCACCTGTAAAATCAGATACACCCACTGCCAGCACGCGCAACCCATCATCTGTCAGTTGTTGAATAGCGGCAGTTACCTTTTGTTTATCAGAATCGATCAGATGACTTACCGCAATCAATGCTTCCGGTGCACCTTTGGCAGCAACAATCAAATGACCGCTTTCATTTCTAAACAAGTGCGTCATCATGGGTGGCTTGCCACTCAGCGGATATTCGTGGATGAGTTTATAATGAGGTCGCTCATCGGTTGATGTTGTCTTCTGATACGCTTCATGCAATGCGATCTCCATCGGGTCAAATGCAATGGGCTCACTCGCCCACATAGCCAGAGCAATCAGTTCGCGTTCGTCATCTGTTTGCACCTTCTGCGGCTCCACTATTTTGTTTGTAGACAACACAAACATCTTTGCCAGACTCATTTTATTCTCGGTGATCGTTCCTGTTTTATCCGTGCAGATGACGGTAGCACTGCCGAGTGTCTCTACCGTTTTCATTTGTTTTACCACAATGCCCATCTTCATCAAACGCCACGCACCTAGTGCCATAAAGGTGGTAAACGCCACCGGAATTTCTTCCGGCAGAATACTCATTGCAAGCGTGAGCGATTGTAACAGACTCTGCAACACATTTTGCGAGCGGGCAAAGTTGAGCGACCACACGATGACAAAGACAATGGCTCCTGCGATGGCCATCTTCTTCACAAAGTTTCCAATCTGAATCTCCAAGGGAGTTTTCTCTTCGTCAATACTTTCTAGGCTCGTTCCGATCTTACCTAATTTAGTTTGATTGCCGATGGTTGTAATCGTGGCTATGGCCAATCCACTGGCTACTGTGGTGCCGCTGTAAATCGACTTATCTTCCTTATCGGGATCTTTAAATACAGAAAGCGATTCGCCTGTGAGTATGGATTCGTTGACCGAAAAATCATGGGAGTAAACAATCGTGCCGTCTGCGGTAATGGAGGTTCCCTCTTCTACCATCAGGCTATCGCCAATAACCAGCTCTTCACTTTTTATCTCAATGATTTCGCCATTGCGAATGACTTTGCATTTGGGCTGTGAGAAGTCTTTAAGTTTCTCAAGCGCATTTTTGCTTCGTGAGGCTTGATACAAAGAAATGGAAGCTTGAAATACGATGGCCACAACCAGAAAGATACCATCACCTGTTTTGCCGCTGATAAAATAAATGGATGAAGCCACCAACAATAAAATCATCATAGGCTCTTTCACCATTCTGATCAGTGTATCGAACAGCGTATTCTCTTTCTTGTAGCTGAGTATGTTTGCTCCATTCTTTTGTTTGGATAGAGTGACCTGTTCGGTGGTCAGCCCCGATATATTAAATGTATTGGATGTCATTTCAGTACTATGCTTAGTATATACTGAATATAGTCATTTTTGGAGGAAGAAACTAGGTGAATCAAATGACATTTGAGAATGGGTAATTAGCAATGAAGTTCAACAGCTTATCAGTAATCTGAACGGCAACCAATTATTTCTGAGAACCTCTATAATTCTAACTCGTTGTGTGCTGCGACACTGAAGTTTATAGTTCTTTATTTACCTTTATAAGATATAATTGTGTGGGTTGGACCCATTAAGGTTTAAAGTGGCAGTTAAGATAACTTATTTCAATGAACAACTATTCCGACAAACTCAAACAGCATTACGAGGGCTATTTTGGCATACCTGGAAATAAATTCAAGTGGGGCAAGGGACCCATTGAAACGTTGCATCCGGAGTTTTATATTCTTGAATTTGAGCCCAACGAAAGGCACGAAATGTGGACTTATGCTACATTGGGCATGTCGCTCGATCGAAATGATGAAAATTTAATTGAGTTATTCATTTTTTCACCATGGCAAGACGACATGCTTGTTGAACTATTAACAGTAACTGCTTTCTTTCACAGAAATACCCAGCCTTTGAACCTTAACCACACACTAAACTTTGGTAAGCCTTGGTTGGATGATTCAAAATGTGATCATGGATTTATTTCCTTACCCTATCTCGATGGTGAAGATTTAGAGTTATTCCATTATCAAGATAATACTTATCATTGCTATTGGCTGATACCGATTACCGCGAAGGAAAGAGATTACAAAATCAAAAATGGCTACGAGTCATTAGAAGAGTTATTTGAATCCAAAGGATTGGATTATTTAAATGTGGATCGCGACTGTCTGATCTAAGTTATTCAGCAAAATCCAATGATACCAGCTAAATTTTCACTAACAGAAAGCTTTTAATATTAATTTGTGCAATCTTCATTTAATCCTGCAGGACAATTAACCATAGAAGATATTATTCTTTGGATGGATGGCGGTTCAGTGACTTTAATAACTAGAGACTCAGAATCTGAAAGTTTCAAAATAGAATTCGTCCAAAAAGTGGTCTTAAAAAAAAAAGAGGGTCTTCCCTACCCTGGAAGCTTGTTGCTCAATGAAAATGAAATAAAAATTCGTTCTGGATTGGAAACTAAAATTCTAGCAGCAATTAAGAATGCTATTTGGGGTCCGAAACTAGTTGATAGCAAAAATAAATTGCTAAAGCAAGTTGTTAACGAATACCTTGAATTTGTAACATCGGATAATTACATCAAAATCGCAAAACAAGTTGGGCGTATGAACTAACAACGCCCATTTGTCTTTACATTGAACAAAGCGTTACTTTCCTCTTC
>JABFSO010000225.1 GCA_013140555.1 Cyclobacteriaceae bacterium
AGCAATGGTTGCAGCAATTCTTCAGTTAAGGTTGTTACGGTCGCACTGCCACCTGCCATCAATGTTGGCTCGAACCTGACTGTGTGTACTGGATCTGGTTTGGTCGATCTGAATATCGTCTCAAGTTTATCCGGGGGTACATGGAGCGGGCCATCGACAACCAATGGCTTCTTTGATCCTTTAACGGCTGGAGTTGGGAATAATTTATTGACATATGTTTTTAACAATGGCCAAGGATGTATCAGTACGTCAACGAAAACGGTCATCGTTAGGTCTAACCCATCGGTAAATGCCGGTGCTGACTTGAACATTTGTATCAATTCAACACCTTATAATCTTTCTACGCAGACAGTGCCTATCGGTGGAACCTGGGCTGGTATAGGAATAACTAACAATGTTAATTTTTCCCCTTCTGCGGCAGGCATTGGTACTCAACTTTTACGGTACACTTTTACGGATTTATATGGTTGTACGGTCACGGACAACATTCTTGCATCCGTAAAGGCTACCCCGCTTGTGGATGCTGGGCCAAATTTGTCAGTTTGTAGTACGGCATCTCCCGTTAACTTGAATCTAACAGCGTTCCCTGCTTCAGGTATTTGGAGCGGTCCATCCGTTAGTGGTAACCTGTTCAACCCATCTTTTGGTGTGGGGTCGTATGTCATAGGTTATTCCTTCACCAACTTGGATGGCTGTACCTCAAATGATTCTCGTACTGTTGCTGTTGTTCTGCCTCCGGCTGTTAACATTGGTGCCAATAGGATATTATGTGTCAACTCAGCAAGGGTAGATCTTGACATTGGTATTTCTCCAGTGGGCGGCTCATGGTCTGGCAGTACAGGTTTGGAGGGGAGTTTTTTTAATCCTGCGCTCGCGGGTGTGGGCACCTATATCGTCACCTACACCTACAGCGGTGGCCAAGGTTGTATCTCTACGGCATCCAAAACAATACAGGTGAGGAACTCCATCACTGTTAGCGCTGGGGCATCGAGGTCTTTCTGTAAAAATTCTGGTGCATATAATATGGCCAACGACCCTTCATTGTTGGGGGGCTCTTGGTCTGGCAATGGTGTAAGTGGGAATAATTTCAACGCCAGTACAGCGGGTGTTGGTGTTCACATAATCACCTATACATACGCAGACGAATTTGGTTGCGTTGCAACGTCTACACGCACGTTCACTGTTTCGGATGTTATTGCTGTAAGCGCAGGGCCGGCAATTACGCTGTGCATCTCAGCTGCGCCACTTTCGTTAGCTTCATCGGGTTTTCCCTTGGGCGGCTCATGGTCCGGACAAGGGATTGCTTCGGGGATTTTCAATGCTAGTGCTGTTGGAGCCGGGGTATATTTGGCCACTTATTCATATTCCGATACGAATGGATGTACCGGGAGCTCCACTAAACAAATTACAGTTACGAACCCACCCGTAGTGGGGGCGGGCTCAAATTTTGAGATTTGTATCAATGCTGCACCGTTTGCATTGGCAGGCGGGACACCCCTTGGCGGCTCATGGTCAGGCCCCGGCATAGTTTCCGGAGTGTTCGATCCGCTTGCAGTGGGGCTTGGTTCAAAGGTGTTGACCTACACTTATACCGATGGCAATTCTTGTACACAATCATCAAGTATTACAGCCAACGTCTTGGCGCAGCCCGTACTTGCCATAGGTGGTGACATTTCCGTATGCGTTGATGTTACACCCATCAACTTGATGAATGACGCTAGCATTAAAGGTGGGGTCTTCTCGGGCATTGGCATAACAGGAAGTATTTTCAACCCTTCGACAGCTAAAGTAGGAACACACGTTGTAACCTACACGTTGCGGTACAACGGCTGCGAGCTTACCGCCTTCAGGAACATTACTGTGAATGGTTCTCAAAACCTGATTATAGGTGGTAACAAAACACTTTGCCTACAAGGCGATGATTATGATCTTGTGACTGACTTAAATGTTGTGGGCGGGAAATTTACTGGTAATGGGATATCCGGCACTTTGTTCAGGCCGCTTGTCGCTGGAGTTGGCTCCCATGTTCTGACCTATAGTTATACAAATGGTTTTGGTTGCGTATCGAGTGCCTTCCGCGTGTTTACAGTACAAGGTCAATTACCGATAAATGCTGGCGATGATATTACGATCTGTAACAATGTCGGTTTGTTCGATCTTGTTGGTAGGGGAACACCAGCTGGTGGTATTTATGTTGGTGTTGGTATTGTGAACAATGCATTCAACCCTTCCATCACGGGCCTGGGGACATTTGATATTGATTACGTAGTGGACAACGGGAACGGTTGTGTGAGCAATGACAAGATAAAAATAACGGTTAAGCCGAGCTCTATTTCAAATTTCGGAAAGGATAGTATCGTCTGCATCAATGCTGTCCCCATACCATTGAATTTTAGTCGCGAGCTGGAGCCTGGCACTTGGTCGGGAAGCGGTGTTGTGGCTAACGTATATTATCCGTCCTTAGCTGGGATAGGAAGTACAACATTGACATACTCTAATAGTGCCCTTCAATGTACTATCGGTGGCCAAAGAAAAATGACTGTTGTCGGGCTTCCTAAAAATGCAACTTCAGATTTAAGAACTATTTCCGCCTGTCAAGGGGCTTTTATTACTTTAAAGTCGCAAGTGGACGCATCTGATCGGTCTAACAATGTCACCATAGGTTGGTACAAGGATGGCCAATCAGTCCCCTTTGATAGGGGGGAAGAAGTTTCGTATGAAGTTTTGAGGACGGAACGTGTTTACTATAAGTCCATCAATCAATATGGTTGTAACTCAGGTCAGCCGGATTATATTTCCTTGCAGACCAACAACCCTACTGCTGTTATACAATCATCAGAAAGGAAAATAGGGTTCGGGAAACCTGTTCAGTTCTTTGCGGGATCAGCAAGGAACGCAGTAAGTTATGCCTGGGATTTCGGTAATGGTGTAATCTCCGATGAGAAGAACCCTTGGCAGTACTATTATGAATCTGGGTTTTTTGATATAACATTGAAATTAAAGAGTGCAGCAGGCTGCGAGTCTGTGATAAAAGAGGTCAAGTTTCTAGAGGTATTCCCAGAGTCAAAAAGGGATGGTATTGTGCTTGGACTTGAAAATCCTACTTCAGAAAGTGAAACCTCGATTACAAGCATATATCCAAATCCTGTGCAGAAGGATCTCACTGTTGTTTTGCGTAGCAAACACAATGTTTTCTATGACATAAAATTAATCGATATGGCAGGTCAGAGTATTGATTTCGGGAAAGAGTTTTTGTCTAAGGGGGAAAACAAGTTCGTAATGGATGTGTCTAATTATTCGGCAGGTCTTTACTATGTTAAACTTGTGGGTCCAGGAGTAGTGCTGACTTTTAAATTTATAAAACTATGAAAAGGATATTTTTATTCGCAGTCTTGTTGATAGGCTGTGATGAAACCACGAAATTCTTGGATGATCTTAATGAGGCTCCACAAATTAATTTCACTAATAATCCAGATGAGCCGGTTTTATCAGATAGCATAAAACTGTCTTTTAAAAACAGTCAGGTGAGGTATCGGATAACATTAAAAGTTACAGACAAGAACAGGAACATTAGTCAGGTCATATATACACAGCTTAATGGTAAGGGCACGCTTAAGCAAGGTGGTGTTGACATTGTAGATAACAATATTTCTTTTAAGCGTGACTCGTCAACACTTTCTTTTGATTATGAACCAGAGGTATTGGGGTTACATAAACTAAGCTTGAAGGTTGTGGACAGCTTTGGGCTTTCAAATACTGTAAGCATTCAAATAGTAGCTTTCGACAATCTTATACCAGTTGCAAGATTGAATTTTACGCGATTGGGCACTAGGTCAAGGAATGAGTATGAACTCAGGGGTGGGGAATCGTTTGATAGGGATGCACGATACGGTGGCACAATAGAGGAATATGAATTCACGGTATTGGGCAAGATCCTGTCAATTTTGGCAACAACTGATTCCAAAATAAGGGTTGTTTTTCCAGATAAGACGATTTCGAATACAAATATTTATCCTATTGCATTGAGGGTTAGGGACAATGATGGAAAGTGGTCTACGCTGATAGAGAGAGAAGTTAATATTGACTGACAATTGTATTCATGGAGTGTAGCGGCAGGCGGTCCTTGGCTGGTTGGAAAGAAAAAAACTTGGGCATTTTTTTTTCTTGAAACAATGTGATGGTGTGTGCTCACCGCCTGGCGAGCGGAATTGTGCGGTAGGGATTTGTCCTATGGCATGGGGTTGCGGGAGACGGAGCTGCAGGGCAAATCAAAAAAAAGCAAGTATTCGACCTTACGCCTGTGGCAGCGGTCTTGACCGAGCGTAGCGAGATCCGCACGGATGCGCCCCGCACCATTTGAAATGGCAAAGGCCAACTTTTTAATGTCACGTTTTGTGTATGGATTTGTGTTGTAAGAAAACGTGGCATTAAAGTGTTGGCGCGCTAACCGAAAACTGTCGGGGATTTAAAACCAGTGGCCTCGCGGAATGTTAGCATTGTCAGCCCAATAATAAAGACAACAATATTCAAGTGCAACGCTCATAAGGAATTGGTTTTTGTTACTGGATTTTTCAGATTAACATAATCCAAGTTATATAACATATTTGTAATATTTATTGTAAATGTAAAAAGTTTTTTAATTTTGTTATAACAAATCTAAAATAAAAGATGTTCGGCACCAATTTCAGGAAATGCAGGGAGTTTAAAGGGGTCACACAGCTGCTCGTTTCAGAGAGGACTGGCATTGCGCAGCCAACCATTGCCCGGTACGAGAAAAACGATTCTACGCCATCTGTGGACGTTGCACAGCGTCTGGCCCAGGCCATCGGTGTTTCATTGGACTTGATCATGCAAGATGATGTCAATGATAAAGAGATTTCCCTTATGGTCGTATTGGAACAAATCCGTTCCACTATCAAATCCAAGGGACTGACATTAGGTAAGATTGAAACATTGAGCGTCATAGCCAATATCATTGAAAAGGGAGTTTAATAGCCATTCACGCGCGTCCTAGTATCATTTTTTAAAAACATCCTTCAAGAACACCAAAACTTTTCTTGTGCTTCCAGATTTGGTCTTGATCTGGAAAGTAATTTTATTCGGTATGTTAAGGAGCTTGTTCACATGTGCGGGCTTTAACGGTGTCCCCATGTATGACTTAAAACAATATGCCCCGCACTGTTTGTTCCTGCATTTATAGCACTTTTCAAGTTCATATATTTTTCCGGTCTTACACATCGGACAATTCCCCAACGGTACATCGAAATTAAATGTAGCTTTATAAATACCGGCTTCATCTTTTACAAGCGATAAATGACAGAGAAATTCTTTTTTCTCCCCGTCTTCAGCTTCTTTTGTAAACGCTATTTTCTCATGTGTAAGCCCATCGGAGATAAGCTGCCTGATATGCGTTTGTGATATTTTTGTTTTTGCTATTTCTTTGGATATGGAAAATTTGCAACCCGGATAATTAGTGCAACCGTAAATGATCCCCTTATCAAAGACGTCACCCTTTTTACACTGCGGACATTTCCCTAACAAAATATTTTGGTGTGCTATGTCTATCGGATTTCCACTCATTGCAAATGGTTTTTAATCAAACGTTCTAAGCGTATAGGAGACTATTTTTGACCTGTTCCACCACCAGGTACTCTCATAGTCTTCGACAAATTTCATGCACCGCGTTACCACTTGTTTTATATCGTCACCCATAATAATATCTGTGCGAGTATCCATTCTGAGTAACAAGTTGGAATGTGCGGTCGGCCGGGTAGCCTTATCAAGATAATCCGCAATGAATTGTACAAGTAGTTCTTTCATAACAGTTTGGTTGTTCACATTCCAAAACCTTGAATTTTCCCTTTCAATGGATCAGGCAGACTCTTAAATGATTCCAGCCGATCCATTAATACTTTGCCTCGTTCCGCACTGAGTTCCTTCGACAAAATTTTAATATCCTCTTTAGAAACCTGATAAATTTTCGGTATATCCCTCGAAGAGCGTCCATCAAGATCGTAATATGAAACTTGTTCTTTTAACAGGTATTTGTTCTCCTTGTAGGCAAGAAGATCGTAGCTTTTTATTTCCTTCTCCTGTACTCCGGCAGGATAATTATCATCCCCCAGAACCTTTTCAATACTGAACCTATCGATCACTTTCAATTTACCAATTTCATCGGATCCAATCCCATTTGCTTCCTTGAACCCTTTGCTTGTCATCTTCTCGATGGATTCAGGTTTTAAACCAAATAATCCGCGAAGATTATCGACTAAATTAGAAAGCGACCTTGTTGTTTTTTCCAACTGTAAAGTCTTTTCTCTATTATCGATCTTAAGTTCGGAATTAAGTTTTCCCAAACCGTTTATAGTATCACGAAGCTTTCCTGCCTCTTTTGCAGCCACCTCAGTTGAATAGGATCTTGTTCCGCTCAGAAGGTTCTTGGCTTCGATTTGGATTATGATCTTAAAACCGTTTTCCTGTACGATCCTTTCAGCAAATTTTATGTCTGTGCCCTCAGCGTAATGAAGCTTGTATAAATTTGTGAGGCTTTTCATAAGTACTGCCTCTTGGCTTTTCCCGAATAGTCCACCTGCATTCTGAGATTCTTTGTAATATTTGATGAACTCCTCACGATAGTCCGGGTTTGTAATCTTGGACAAATGGTTTTTGAACATGTTCTCGTGCAAAGATTTGTCAGCTTCATTGGCACGGCTCGAAACAAAGAGCCTTACGAGTTCAAAATTCTCACCGTGTGTCAGGCCTCCGTATGTATCGATGATGATTTTTTGTTTTTCTTTGTCCATTGGTCAATGTATTTTAATCTAATTCAACTGTACACTCCGAAGCGATCAGCAGTTCGCGGTAACGGCTATACATGAACATTTCATGGTCGTTGAACGGGGGATTCACACTAGGTTTCCTTAGCCGGGCCTGGACACTTTCGTTATACTGCTTGAGAAATACATGCATTTCATCAAACTTCTTTACTTCTTCCTTTGTGTAGTCACTCAACTTTTTTAGCGGACTCATAACGATAATTGTTTTGTTTTCTGTTTCGATTTCTCCTGTACAAGATCATTTTCAAATTTCCTTTCTACTAGTGCAGCCCTGCGTATTACTTCATAAGCGCCTACTGCAGAAAGCTCACCGGTAATATGTCTTTCTACACGGTTAAGTTTTTGGCGCGTGTAATCCCCAAAAACAGCATTGACATTTTTCCAGAATCCCTCTTTCTCCGAGGTTGTCATTTGCCTATGCGATGCTATCTTATCGACCAAACGACCGATGTCTTTGATAGAAGGATAACGGCTTTCCACCGTTACCAAATTGATCAAGCCCTTGATGATGATCCCATGGCTTTCTAGTGTCTTTTTCAGTTTAACAGAGCTTTCCCCTGAACCTATCAAGTCATCAACAATAAATATTTTTTTGTTACCAGCAGCGGCCAAGATTTCCTTCGCGTAAACAGCATAGCCCACAGGATCTGAAATACGTTGCTCAAGGGAAAGGGTTGTCTTCGCTTCGAGGCGATGCTGCCGCATTATCAGACCATCGGGAAGAACTACCGAACCAAATTTTTTTCCTAACTCCTGTGCGAACAGAACGGTCACCTTATTTTCCCCGGAACCGGACGGCACCTTGACAAGGATGCAGTCTTTATCCAAAACGCCTTCCCACTTGCTG
The DNA here is from genome assembly GCA_013140555.1 of Cyclobacteriaceae bacterium. Classification (GTDB taxonomy): domain Bacteria; phylum Bacteroidota; class Bacteroidia; order Cytophagales; family Cyclobacteriaceae; genus ELB16-189. The sequence continues at coordinate 7,684 of JABFSO010000225.1, forward strand.
GCTGCAACCTTAAAGAATTCGTTTACAAACAAACGGGTATCTTTCAACGGATACCCATTAGCTTTCAAAGCCATCTTTCGAGCACGGAAAGTCTTGATCAGCTCCCCGCTTGCCGCCCTTCCAATGATCGGGGTTTTATCCATCTAACCGATAGCTTTGAGCAACCCTATAATCACCAACGCAATAAACAACCAAATGCCCAAACCTGTTCCTGCTAGTGTGTCGCCTATTGCACGGGCCGCCCCGTACACTGGAAACTTATAGATACGATTGTATAATTTCATGACGCTTATTTATCTCGTTTCAATGCCTTTTCGTTTAACGTTTTCTCGATGATCAAACATGCAGCTCGTATTTTCTTGATCTCCCATAAATCTGGATTAGTGATACGCCTACCGAATTTTGTTTTTTCCATTTTCAATTCATTGGCCATCTCAATGTTCTTCATCCCCGAAAGGCTCAGAAGCTCTTTCATATTTGATGACACAAAATCATAATCGTCTATCACCTTCAGAATGTTCATCGATAGAAGACGTTGTATTACCTCAGCTTTTGTTTGTATTGGCTTACTCATAGGGATTATGTTACAAAGGCGAATTTACGCAATATTCGTGCGTTTACCGCACTATCCCTTTTCTTTCCCTTTTGTCGAGTTTTCTGCATACAACACCTGGGTATTTGCCAACAACAGTATTGCCCCATGCCACCCAAGCAATATCTTCATATTGCCAATCCCAAATCTTTAGTTCCTTCATATTTTCCACCTCTGCATAGGCATCATCCACTGGGTTAAAAGTCAAAAAACGATCCGTTATCTGATTGTAGAGTACAAACACATCTTTGCCCTTTTCTTTTTCTTCAGTAAGACCAAACCAGGCACGTACCCCCATTTGTAATAAATTGTAGAGAGATCAGTGGGCAGGAAACTCGCCCACGAGGATCAATTATTTGTCGTCATCGCCACCAAGCCGCGTGATTCCATCTAGTACAGTCGCATCCACATAAGTATTGTAATAAGTCTTATCTCCATCTTGGCTCTTTCTATTGCTTCGGAGTTTACCATGCACGATAACCCTAGAACCCTTTTTGAGATACTTACCAGCATACTCCGCATTTTGACCCCACGCAGTGACATCATGAAAATCTGTGATCTTCGTAAGATCTTTGTCCGCTTCATTTTTGCGATAGTACTCATTAGTGGCCAACTTTAGATTTGCGACCTTTTTACCTCCGGCCACATCCTTAACCACAGGTTCTTCCGCAAGATGCCCATCGAGTGTCACCATGTTTTTTACATCATTTGTTGTCATCATAAGAATTGGTTTTAAATTGTTTTAAGCAATATACAGAAAGGAGCGTTAAACGCAATATAAGTGCGAAGTGTTCCCCTACCCTACTACCTCACCGATGATCTTTTCTACATTCAGGCCCATGCCTGACTTTTTCTTGTAATCTTCCGATATATATTCAAGATAATGCCGAACATCCTTAGGGTTCGCAGCAACCATGTTCATCAGGACTTTTGTATCCAGATCGGTTAGACGGAAAACCTCTAGCCAACCTTCCCCGATTTCGAACAAAAGCCTTTCGCTTGAAACTTCAAAGCCCCTTCTCCTAATATAATAATCTCGCAGCAACCGTATGAATGAATTGACGAAAGCATTGTTGTTTACTCCCCGCAAACCAACTAGCGTTTTTCTGTGCGTTTCGTCAAGTTTGTACATTTCGTATTTGAGCATCATGTTATTTTACCTGTGAAAAAGAAAGGGACCGGAATGCATGCAAAACCAAAAGCAATGCACCCGGAAAAACCCTTCTGAACCTAAACAACAACACACCATAAAATCTATTCCCATCAACATGAAACCTGTCAACGGCCACTGTTTTTTCAATACGTTCCAATCGCTCAATACTCATTGGATTGAAGTACTTGTGGTGTACTATGTACCTCCCATCACGAAGCCTATATAAATCCTCTGAACCTGTATCAAGATCTAGTTTGGCTACATGCTGAGCATCCCTCAGCAGAAAATTATTTTTTATATCTATCATAAGAAAGAATAGTTAATTTCACCTTGTAACATCAGAACCCCCTTCGTTAAATAAAGCTTCAACGAGTCAAGAGCAAACCCAGATAATTCAATTTCTTGCGAGATCAACACATTCAGTTTTTCATCGCTGCACTTCACAAATATTTTATTTTTATCATGCATCAACTCCCATACCTGGTTCTCGACCGGTAACTTCCCTTGATAAGAAACAATGATATCAAGCAACCAATAACAGTCTCCACGTTCAGCCAAATACTTGACCCCTTCAGTGTAAAGCAAAACATTTCTACCAGTAACCTGAACCGCATATAATTTTTCCGATCCTTTAAACGCGCTCAATTCAACTGTTTTCAATTGTTTCATAACGTATGCACCCAATGTTAATACAAATATACACTAAAGAGCGTTTAACGCACTAATAACATCACAAATATATTTTTATTTACGTTTAACGCCCGAATCTCATACAGCTCTAATGCATTCGCTAGCAATTGCAATGTAGGCTATTGCCAACATTCTTGACAAATTTGGATAAGTGTTTAGGTGTTCGTACGCCCGAACGATACACAGGAGAGGCCAGACTAATGCCAAAAAAGTTCTTTACCCCTTAGTTAAATTTTCTTAGGTTAAAAACAGCTATATTTTTCTTTGTATCTGGATAAGTATTTTTTGGTTGCTGTTTTTAACTCATTATTGAATTTACCTGTGGGAGTTCAGGGCACCTTCTTTATAACCTTCTATCTAAACTATCTAAGGTGCCCCAACTACACACAGCTAGACCTACTGAAAATCGAAAATTGCGGCTCTATTAGCGTTTTTACCATCATTTGCTGCGCCCGATCAATACACAGGTATATTCAGATGCAATCAGGCTTTATTTGTTAGAGAACGGGAATAAAGGGTATAATGGGCGATAGGTCAGCGCCCCATCCGTACACAGGAGAGCCTTTTTGCCCGTATGGCACACAGGTCAGCCCTATTTGCACACAGTGCTGCCCTAACCGTACACAGGAAGGGACCGTAACCAATTCTGTTCGTCATTTTTCAATATTTGGCCATGGGATCGCCCCATCGGCACACAGGTGCGAAAGGGTACTCATTGATCCCCGCCCCATCCATAAACAGGACTAATGTTAAATTGTGCGTTTCGCAAACTCACCGCTAAGGTGGCAATAATGGTTAAAATAGTAGATCGGGTATTTTTCAGGCGCATTACTTTTCCATAGGTCGTAATAGGTATCTTGGTAGGCTTTGATCTTGATATCGAAATCTTTGGGCGAGGATAGCCATTCGGTATAAATGTCTTTTATATCAAAGTCAGCAAGGTCAACATTTGGATGGGCTTCCTTCATAGCGGTCAAGAGCCGATAAGATAAGTGTTGGCCAAAGAAATGGATGGTTCTTTCTTCCTTCTTGTTGGCATCGTACATCCAATCCTTGGTACGGTCAATATTGTTGAATGATATAATGCAATAATCTTTGAACATTGGGTTGTTCAGGTTCGGTTTCCAAGCGTAGATTAATCCTAATTCCGGTGCCTGTGCCTGTATTTCTTTGAGATATAAGTCAATTGTTTCATTCTTTTTGCGATCACGGCTGAACTCGGGGCAGTTAAGGATTTTAATGATAAGGTTTTTATGGACAGGAAACGAAGTTTGGTTTTTATAGATAAGGGTTTGTTTCACGTAATTAAGATAGATATATAAATCTGCGGTTTGGTTAACTTTCCTTTTGGATAGAAGGAAATATTTTTTCGGATTCATTAGCGTATAGTTCTTTAACGTGTTCACGAAAAATAACGATGGCTTGATCCAATAGGTCTTTTTATTTCGTTGGTGTTTGTTGACCACAATCCTTGTTTCATCAAAGAAGTCAAAAAGTCTACGGATTTTTATTTCGTTGATAGGATCGGTGTCATCCTTCACATAATACTCAATCCGTTGATGTGTGATTCGGTAGAGAGCATTTTCAAATACTGTTTGGAAATAGTCCCCACGTTTCTTGAGCTCGATAATTTGGTCTTCAGATAGATTCTTTATTCGCTTTTGATATGGAGAAGGATGTAGTTTAGCTAGAGCTCCCCTATCCATTCCGGTTTCCTTTGCGAAAGAATGAATGTCAAGGTGAATGAAACCGAACAGATCCCTATCAAATTGGTTCTGAAGATAGTAGATTATTTTTTTTGCAACGGGAGAATCTTCTTCATACTGATTTAGGATATGTGGCTGGTAAGCAATGTTCCGGTGTACCCTTTGTACACTTTCAGATAATTTGGAGGGCTGTGTTTCCATGAATGGTTTCGAATTCCGTTTTACTGATCACCTGTTTATCTCTTTGGCTAATTTTAATACCTCCAGAGCTCCTTTTTTCCATACCCTCCCATCTATTTTTCTGAAAAAAGTTGCACGTGGGAACTTAGCTTTTTTTAGCAGTTCATCTTTTACCAAATTTTTTGATTTGATGACGCCTGAAATACTATCTATCAGTTCCATATATTTAAAAATTGTTTCTTCGTCAATATTTGTTGACGTGTTCAAGTTTTTATAAGCCTTTGGCGATTGTGTTTTCTTTTTTGGGTTGTTCATAAAAGTAAAGTCTCAAAAGTGATACAAACTTAGGAAAAAAAATTTCTTAAAGGGCAATGCTTATTTTAACTGTTTTTTTTTGCTCTTGGCTTCAGCAAGATCAGCAAGGTCCTGGTTCCAGTCTTTAGAC
>JABFSO010000361.1 GCA_013140555.1 Cyclobacteriaceae bacterium
ACATAGAAGCGAATGGCTTCGTCATAGTTGCGCACGACCAAGCTGATGAGTGCGAGTTGTTGATTTCCTGCCATAAGTATTTTGTCTGCGGTCGCGGGGCTGATATCCGCCAGCTGACCTGATTGCAAAGATGCAGGATTTGGTTTGAATAGATAAGTGGAAGGTTTGTTCAAATAAAGAAGAGGTGCCCGCAAGCTATCGGAGCGTATCTTCTGCTGCATGAGGAATTGGAAGGAATTACGTGTAGCATGTTCGAGCTTTTGCGAATAGCTTCATCGGGCAGGGAATATGGGTTTTTGATCTTTCGAAACATGAATTGGATGATAGAAAAGCCTGTTTTTTCCTTATGGGAGGCCAATTGAGGCATTTTTAGCGCTTTTAGGGCCATCGGTGCGTAGGCACGAATCATTTAGGAGTACGAACGCGCCATCTGTGCGAAGGCACGCGGCATTTTGCGGTACGCACCGATCATTTTGTAATACGCACGCGTCATCGGTGCGGAGGCACGAGCGGATTGCCCACATCCTAGTGCGAATGTTTGTCTTGCACGCGTGTACTTCCCACTCTCGCAGGGAAAGGATGCTATTAGCTAACTGATGAAGGGTGATCGGGTGAGGGAAAGCCTTTCAAGTTTAATTAAGCCTGCAAGTAGATTGGAAAGAATGCGGGGGAGGGGTATTTTAGGATTTAGTTATATTGTTTGATTTGTGTTCTTAACTGATCGCATGGTTAAATTAAATAAAGAAGTAAAGAAAGAATTCCTTTGGTTAGGTTTCATTGGCCTAGTTGATTTCTCGTTAATACAATTTATTGTCGGTTGGGGAAATTGGGGTTTAGACATAGCTATTCGAGATTCATATTTAGTCTTATCTGTGAGACAGGTATTCTTCCTTGTGTTCCTTAATATTTGTTTTGTTGTTTATCTGATCAGGGTATTATTGGATAAATTTAAAAACCAGACCGCAAACATCATTCTATTGATCATAACAGGAAGTTTAAGTTATATTACTTCCCTTACCGTTAAATTTAATGGATCCTTGGATCAAGGATGGCTACTATATCCTCCTTTCAATTCGGAACCAACAATTCTCAAACAGAAGTATACAATAACGGCAACCATCAATTTGTATGTGCAGATTTATGAAATAGTGCAACTTATTACTTTGTCAGTAACAGGGGTTATGATTGGTCGGGGCTTGAAGAGAGCCTAAGAGGTCTTATGAATACTTTTGAATATGCATATGATTTTGATGAAAAGTAAATAGTTGATCTTAACCTATGAAGAAAGTTTTATTGAAGATCGCTACAGCTATTATTTCAGTCCTTGTGGGGTTAATAATCATACCAATTCATATGGGCGAATTGAGAGCACTAACGGGACTGCTACTTTTAATAGTATACTTTCTTCCTTGGTCTGTTGTGATACTAATTAGCTTTTTTGAGATGATCACAAGAATCGAAAAGCTCCAGTTTATTTTTAGGTTTATTCAAACCAGAAAAATGTACATCGTGTTTTTGGCATTACTCTTAATCGAGTGGCTGTTGTTATGGAAAGTTGACGACAATAATGACTTTGTTTTTGACTCGGTAATTGCCACGAGTTCAGTAATTACTGTTTTGCTGTATAACTGGTTTGGGAAAAAGTGGGGTTTGTTTTACTATTAAGAAGATATCAAGTAAAACCTACTTAGTGAATCATCCGAAAATGCTCCTCAGAGATTGTATATACCCTTATACATTCTATCTTTGAATACACTTGATCTTCCATCGCATGAAGTTATCGAATAACCAAAAAGCTGTCCGATTTTTTCGAGTACTACTAAGATATGGTGCGGAAGTGCTGATTATTTTTATCGGTATCACCATTTCATTTTTGTTTGAGCAATGGCGAGTTGAGAATCAACAAAAGAAGGAACTCATTGAATTGTCCGAATCACTTATTCGCGATGCGGAAACCTTAAAATTAAAACTGGCGGGTGATCTGAAGGGTTCTGCAGAATGGATTCAAGACTTAGATTCAATCCATGCGCAACGAAAATCAAACCGGGTTTCCGAACGACATCTTAAATGGCTATACCAACTTATCAGTGGACAGGATCTTTTTAATTTTGACTCGCAATCACCGTCTTATTTGTCGGCAACAAACAGTGGAATGTTGGAAAAATTACCTGACAGCATTCAACACCATATTTACAATTTGTATCACGTGGAGTTGCGTTACTTTCAATTATTGTACGATCAGCAATGGCAGAACATTACTCAATTTAGAAACAGTACACTGATATCATCTGAAGTAGATTTGTACGACAAGAATGCAGCAGGTCTGCAAGTCGATTTGAAAAAGTTTGCACAGGAAGTTCAAAAACCTGTTTACGGTAATTTTATTCTGGAAATTAGAAGTTTGGAGGAGCAAGTTTATAAAATTAATGAAGACGCCTCGGTTGCACTTGCCAAACTCATTACAAGTTTGCAAGCCTATCGGAATGCGTTGAAATCTTAAAGCAGTACGGCTCAGTGTAAATTGACATGAAATTCACCCAGCTCTTCTTACGAGCGAAGCATTGGCAATTAATCCCGGCATGACAAAGTCTTTATTCACACACACCTTATTTTATTTTGATTTGAAAACGATCTTCATTCTTTTTAGTTTTTTGTTGATCACTCCATCAACGGTCGCTCAATTTTATAGAGTAACAGAAGTAAAGAAATCTTTTTATGCTAGTAAAAAGAAGATAAAGAAGGGTGATACGTTGAATTTGAAAAGCAACTTTTTTATAGAGAAGAAGGGAAAACTTACGTTTCAGCATATCAATGAATGGTACTCGATTTACACACAGCCACGGAAGTATCGAATGGATAGCTTAATTGGCGAAGTGATGGCTTCCAGAGAATACAAACTTCATGATAGTGTCTATACTATTTTGAAGAAGAATAATATTCTTCACTGCAAATTTACTTACAAAATTGAATGTAGAATGACGCCTGGTGGAGCGTTTGCAACATATTATGCTGATGATATTCGACTGAAAAATGATCCTCATATTGAAACGTCTGAACCAAAAGTAGGAATCGAGTGGAGTTGCTAAGTGCCTTATGATGGGGTTTATTATATTCTTATCAAAAATATGTTCGAAGATTATGTTGATATAAAGGTAACAAGTGAAAAGTATATTGAATTAGACTTACGTCCTTACAAGCATCTTTACGGAATATTATATAAAGTAATTTCAGAGGAGTGCAGAGAGTCTTTCCAAGAAGGAATAGTCATTAAGTAGTACTTTACTTCTCTTTCTTTCCGAGATGTATTGAATTGCGAATTGAGTGATGATTTTTTTTTATTCAGGGTAATTGAAAAATAAAATTCGATGGTATTATTATCCGGATTTACCAACTCAGCCGTGGCTGCTCTTCTCCTTCTATTATTAGGACTTACTTTCGTGTCTTATTTTTTGGTGTACCGATTTTTGATACTGGACGATAGTATGAAGGATTTCTTCAATCGACTAAAGATGAAAAATAAAGTCCTCTTTTATTTAGCTCATTTCGCAGTGTATATCTTGTCGTGTGTTGTTCTTTACGGTGTTGTAGCACTAAAGAATTATGTCTTTAATTAATTCAGATCACTCATTCTGAATTATTTGTGATCGTTGATTCTAATCCTGACTTACTTCAAAAAACACAGCCCTCGCCACCCAAAAACTAACCGGCAATGAAATGCCATAGAGGGCAGTCCACATAAATGAATCGGTGATCAGATAGAGCGCGAAAGTTTGCAAGAGATAGAATAGCGGCACCATCACCATTCCCACCGAAAATTTAAGAGAACCTGTAAACTGCGGATCTTTGGTGTTGGATAAAATCCATAGAATGATTCTTTTGGGCAAAAAGGTATTGATACTGTTGTAAAGGGCAATTGCTTTTTTCCAGATTGGAATGGGTTGACTTGAAGTTGTTATTGGAGCATGATTTAAAGAATATAAAGATTGTACCAATAATTGATCGGAATGAAGTTGTTGGATCAGATCTTTATGAATGACACGGTGTTTTAAAAACAACCTCAAATCTTCCTCATATGTCTGCGCAGGTAGATGCAGCATGAGTGATTTCACGGCTGCGTGTGTTTGTTGAATCAATTGATCGTATTGCGTTTGGATATGAATAGTTGGATTTAGTTTAGGAACGTCAATTGCTTTCCCAAAACTCACCAACACCCTCGATCCGGCAAATGCGTGCGACTCAAACTGAATGCCCACCGGCACCACCTTTACATCGCACGATTCCGCGGCAGCGAAAGCCATTCGGGCAAAACCTTTTTGAAAAGGGCGAAGGCTCCACCGCTCGTCATGATTCCCTTCTCCAAAAATAAGAATGGATTCCCCGCGTTGAAGTAGGGAAGTGTATTCCTGAAAAGCCTCTTCATTTTTTCGCAGCGTATCAAATCCATCGCGAAAGCGATAGACGGGCAACATCTTTAGTTGTCGGAGAATAAAATTACTCCAGCTTTTTTTGAATACACTAGCGCGGGCCACAAACCACGGATGGCGATGCGTACTACAACTTACCACCACCGCATCTAAAAAAGCGTTTTGATGATTGGCCACAAAAATAACCGCGCCCTCCGGCACCGGAGCCAAATACTGCACTTGCCATTTCTTGTAAAAGAACGCAAGTGCCACCCGACAATAGTTTTTAAGGAAAAGGTAAATAAGATTCATTGCTACGAAGCGGAAACAAGAGAGCGGCTACGCATGTAATACGAAAATGTAAATCCGCTGATCAAATGCCACACACCCCACCACGCAGCAATCAGCGCCATCGATGCATTGCCCTCAAAGAAAGTAAAGATGAGAATGAGTCCGAGACCAGAGTTTTGAATGGCTGTTTCGATAGCCACGGTGCGGTGTGTTGCTTCCGAATTTTTTAGTGCCACACTAAAGTAATAGGAGGTTATCAGCGCAAGTCCGTTGTGTAGTAGCACGATCCAAAACACATCGAAGAAATGATTTAGAAATGCATGGCGATTGTTGATCAACGCTACGGTAATAAATCCCGCAAGGAATAAAATAGAAATCATGCGAATGGGCTTCCCCATTTTCTCCACTAATCCGGAGAACCGATCAGCCACCCACATTCCCAATACCAAAGGCAACAATAAAATCAAACTCATGTTGATTACCAGCGATGAAAAGTCGATGTGTAATTCTTTTACTTCCGATGAAAGTCCGGCAAGCGATGCCCAGATGAAAAAGTTAAGAGGTGTGAGTACAAATGCAAGCAAAGAAGATGCTGCTGTCAGCGCTACGGATAAAGCCACGTTTCCTTGAGCCAGCGAAGTGAAGAAATTAGATACATTGCCACCGGGGCAGGCCGCAACTAAAATCATTCCTAAAGCAAAACCTTTCGGAATGGGCAGCACCATGACCAGTAATAAAGTGAGAAAGGGGAGAAGCACCAGTTGAGAAAGCAATCCCGTAAGGACGGCTTTCTTTTGGTGAAGTAATTCTTTGAAGTGAATGAGTTTTATTTCGAGGCTCACACCAAACATGATGATGGCCAAACAAACATTGAGTGCCACCAAACTATCGGCAGAGAAATGAATAGGAGTTTCGGGAGTCAAAATAATTGATCTTTTGACTAAAGTATTAAAAGAGATTGAGACTGGAAATTATTCGTTTGAGTTTTGATTGGCTTCGTACCAACTATCGACTAATAAGCCCCGTCCTTCTGCGGCCGCTACCGCCAATTGATCGCACCGCTCATTCTCCGGATGCCCCGCATGACCTTTGATCCACACAAACTTAGGTTTGAATTTGTGATGAAGCTGAATGTATTGTTTCCACAAATCCGGATTGGCTTTTTTGGCGAAGTTCTTTTTCTCCCAATTCCAGATCCATCCTTTCTCGATCGAATCGACAACGTATTTGGAATCGGAGTAAATGGTGACGGCAAGGCCATCTTTTTTGATGGCTTCCAATCCGCGGATCACCGCCAGCAATTCCATGCGGTTATTGGTGGTCAGGCGAAAGCCTTCGGCCAATTCTTTTTCGTGTGCGCCAAATCTTAGAATTGTGCCGTAGCCACCTGGCCCCGGATTACCTTGCGCGGCTCCGTCTGTGTAAATGCGAATCATCCGAAGTTAAGATTACTCTTGAAGATTTTAACAGCAATGGCCAAAAGAATAACTCCGAATACTTTTCGTAAAACAACAAACCCGGACTTACCGATTTTTTGTTCCAGCCAACCGCTGGAGCGGAGTACAATGTAAACGAAGATGAGGTTTAAGATAATGCCAATCAGAATATTGATTTCTTCATAAACAGCCCTTAGTGATAAGATGGTGGTAAGCGTACCGGCACCGGCAATGAGTGGAAAAGCAATAGGAACGATAGAGCCGGTACCTTTTGCGTCCGGATCATCTTTAATCAAATCAATTCCTAATATCATTTCCATGGCAATGATAAACATCACAATGGCTCCGGCCACTGCGAAGGAACCCACATCCAAACCAAAAAGTTTAAGTATGGATTGACCGAGGAAAAGAAAGACAATCATCAATACTGCTGCGATGAGTGTTGCTTTCTCCGCATAGATTCTACCTTCTCTTTTGCGAATCAGAATCACAAACGGAATGGATCCGAGTATATCGATGACTGAAAAGAGAATGAGCGTAACGGAAAATATTTCTCTGCTATCCATGGGGTATAAAATGCGAAGTTAACAAAACCTTAGAGAAACATATTGATAATAGCACGGTCCAATCAGGTTCTTTTTATGTTGGAATAAATTAACAATATTTGCTTCTGTGAAACAGGGATTAATTTTCATTGCAAAAATTTTTCTAGTAGCTATTGTGTGCTGCAAGATGCTGTTGTGCTTTTCCATCGACTCCTTGTCCAAAACATCAACTATTTCTTTCTTTGATCAACCCACTGAGTGCGAAATGGATGGAGAAGAAAAACCTGACTTCGAACCGGAAGATGAGTATTTTGTACATGCTGTGCCAATTCATGCGTATGGTATCATTAAAACAAATCATCTCTTCACGCGTCTTTCTTCTCAACTAATCGAAGGACTTATCTTTGAAATAGTACCACCACCACCCAAGGCGTAGTTCGTCTTGCGCTCTCTATTTCAATTTTCGTTTACCTGTATTCTACATTATTATGGAAGAAAAACTGTCATCGCGGTTTTCCGATAATCTTATTTATGACCTTCCGGCATCGGTAGTTGTATTTTTAGTGGCCTTGCCATTATGCATGGGCATTGCCTTGGCCTCTGGGGCGCCTATCTTTTCCGGCATTTTAGCAGGTGCCGTTGGCGCCATTGTAGTGGGTGCCATCAGCCGCTCATCATTAAGTGTAAGTGGTCCAGCGGCTGGTCTTACATCCATTGTTATTTTGGCGATACATGACTTAAATTCATTTCCGGTATTTCTTAGTTGTGTGGCGATGGCAGGTGTGATTCAAATCGCGCTGGGTTATATGCGAGCCGGATTAATCGGTCATTTTGTACCAGTGGCTGTTATCAAAGGAATGTTGGCTGCTATTGGGTTGATTTTAATTTTGAAGCAGATACCGCATGCTGTAGGGTATGATGTGGATTTTGAAGGAGATGAAAGTTTTTATCAGCCGGATGGTGAAAACACCTTCAGCGATTTATTGTACTCCTTTAATTATTTTACCGGTGGAGCCATTGTTATTTCTGCTATCTCTTTGTTGTTGTTGATTTTGTGGGAGCGGCCAATTATTCAAAGTAACAAGTTTGCTAAATTGATTCCGGGGCCTTTGGTCATTGTACTCTTAAGTATCGGAATCAATCTGTTTTTTGCCAGATACATTCCAAGCCTCGAAGTTAAATCTTCCCATTTAGTTTCCTTTCCGGAAGTTGCCAATCGGGAGAATATTGTCGACTTACTCACTTTTCCGGATTTCTCTCCTTGGTTTACGAATACGTGGAATGTTTTTAAAATTGCCGGGACGATCGCACTGGTTGCTAGTTTGGAAACACTGCTAAGTATTGAAGCAGCGGATAAGATTGATCCTTATCACCGCATTACACCTTTAAATCATGAGTTGAAGGCGCAGGGCGTTGGTAATTTGGTTTCGGGATTGATTGGTGGTTTGCCGGTAACTTCGGTGATCGTGCGCACATCGGCCAACTTAGCGGCAGGAGCAAGAACAAAGATTTCTACTATTGCTCATGGTGTATTGCTCTTGGCGGCAGTATTGCTGATACCTCATTTCCTGGAGATGATTCCCTTGGCTGTGTTGGCAGCCATTTTACTGATGGTGGGTTATAAGCTTACTTCTATATCGGTATTCAAGAAAATGTATCTTCAAGGGGTAACACAATTTATTCCTTTTGTGGTAACGATTCTTGCGATCCTCTTTTCTAATCTCTTATTGGGAGTGTTTATAGGCATACTTGTTTCCGTAGCCTTTTTGGTGAGCAGAAATTACAACTCTGCTGTGATGTTGGTGAGTACGGAAAATAATTTTTTGCTCAAGTTTACAAAAGATGTTTCATTCCTGAATAAGTCCACCTTGCGAAGTGCATTTGAGCGAATTCCGTCCGGGGCGCATGTAATGGTAGATGGATCAAATGCCCAGCATATTGATCAGGATATAATTTCAATGTTGGAAGATTTCTTACTTAGCGCACGCGCCAGAAATATAACGGTGGAAGTAAAAAAGTCCAACAAAGCACTGCACGCCTATTTTCGATTTGAAGAACAGTCTAATTAATTCACTATTTAAATCTTATTATGAAATCGTACCAAAAATTATTGTTAGAAAACAAAGCGTGGGCCAAAGAACATGTGGAGATGGACAAAGATTTTTTCATGCGCTTGGCAAAACTACAATCCCCTGAATTTTTATGGATAGGCTGCTCCGACAGCCGTGTGCCTGCCAATGAAATTACCAACACTGCTCCCGGAGAAATTTTCGTGCATCGCAATATCGCCAATCTGGTGGTGCACACGGATTTGAATTTATTGAGTGTGTTGCAATATGCTGTGCAGGTATTAAAAGTGAAACATATAATTGTGTGTGGCCACTACGGCTGTGGAGGTGTGCGCGCAGCCATGACACAAAATGATTTGGGTTTGATCAACAAATGGTTACGCAACATTAAAGATACCTACCGAATTCATCAGGAAGAACTGAATGCAATTGCCGATGAAGAAAAACGAGCGGATCGATTGACAGAGTTAAGTGTAGCAGAACAAGTGATGAATCTGGCAAAAACTTCCATCATACAACATGCATGGAAAGAAGAGAACAGACCGATGTTGCATGGATGGGTATATCGCTTAACAGATGGTATTTTACACAACCTGATTGAAATGGAACCTAACACTCCGTTAGACCCTATCTATCAATATATTATTCAAGCAAAGTAAAAATGAAAGGCCGGGTAACCACCCCGGCCTTCGTAAAACCCAAACTCCCCTCTAGCTACTACACTTAAAAGAAAAACTGATACTGTAAAACGAGTTGGCCTTTCATACCCGCATCTTGAATGAGCGCATTGCCCACGGGTGTATAGGTAGGGCGCAATTGATAATCGAGTGTTAATTTGCTCGAGTGCCCTTTTAAAAACCAGTTCACGCCCACATCGTATACCGTCATCTGCTTGTCTAAGCGTTCGTAGTTAGAACTCTGATAAGTAACGTAAGGCATGAGCGTTCCGTGTGTTTCTCCCAGCAAATCTTTTTTCAATAAATAGCCTATTTGGGCATAAACCACCGATCCGGTGCCAAACATAGGGAATGCGTTTCCAAAACTGCCCGCAGGGCTTCCGGTTAAAGTTGTGCCGTTGGCCGGATTCATAATGCCGTTGTAGCGCAAATATCCTTTGCCATAGTCGGTATTGAAATAGCCGAGGTAAGCATTCAGTGCTGTTCCCTTTTCGCTATTGAGTGGTGCATCGTAGAATAAAGCTACCGACCAAAGTTTCATGTCATAATATTTCCGATCAGGGTCGGTCACTGAAGTACCCGTCCATGTGGCATTGTTTTGTGAAATGATGCCGGCTTCCAAATTGAGTACTTTCTTCTTTCCTAAGTAAGTGCCCGTCATGTAAGGCGTAACATGCGATTCTTTGTCGAAAAAATTCCAGATGAGCATGGCTTGATATTGCTTGCTGTGTTTGTCAAACGCAAAGCTGGCATTGTTGGCATTGATGCCGTTGGTAGTGTTAATACCTGTTCCGTTGGATGTGATTGGAAAAGGATCGCTCAGCACCAATCGATAATCTAATTTTCCAATTTGTCCGCGTGCATACACACTCAGTTTGCGCGAGAATTCATCGGTTTGATCGACTGTAGCTTGCGCGAATACGGGAACATCCATACTCATGATGGTGCCAATACTCGGCTGACTGAAACGCGAAAGCCCGTTGGTGATGGTAAGCCCGGCACCGAGGTGTAGCTTATCACTTTCTTTGAACACCCTATATTCGCCCAGTGCATCATGAAAGAATACTTGAAATTTGCGATTGCCACTGTTCGTAGCATTTTGCCCAGCGAGGTAATTGAAATTGTTTTGTCCGAATTGCAGATAGAAAAAGACACGATCGGTAATTTGACCATACAACTGCAAGCGCGTTCTGCGCAAGCCGATGTCAAAGGTTTCGCTGGTAGGATCTCCTAAAACAGTTGTTTCAGGATTGCTGTCATTATAGCGAAGCCACACTTGATTGAGAATAGTTGCTTTGATATAGTGACTTCCACTTTCATTTAACTTGAGACGCAGTTCGTCTAATTCTTTTTTGGGCTCGGTAGCAGGCGATTGTCCATTCACTTGAAATGAAAATAGTAAAAAGAAGATCGCAGCCGAATGCAGAATTTTTTGCATGATTTGCTATTTAAGGTAGAATAAAAAAACCTGATCGCCTTTTGTCAGACGATCAGGATACAAAAGTAATGGTAAGAAGGTTACTTCTGTTTGCTAACGACTTCCAGAAAATCTTCAGCAAACTTGGCTAGGTAGAGCATCTCTGCCGGTTCCAGTAAATCTCTTTTCTTATAAAAGATAAATCGATGCTTGTGACACTCGATGTGCATGTCTTCGCGGTTCTCCAGAAACTGTATTAATGATTCATTGAAAAATGCCGGAATCTCATTTTCTTGATTTGAGCGCAAGTAATACTTTTTAGAGAAGCCCGGATATTGAGCGAAGTCAATGTCTTTGCCCGAAATACCTTCAAACAATTTTGACCACATACCTTCCGGCTCGAGCGCAAAGTCGGGAGCAAGAACATCGACATCGGAGATATGCAGAATGGTCAGCGGAATTTCTTTCTGATCTTGCAGTGCGCCTTCCAATAAGGTTACGTCAGAAAGTTCTATTTTTCCATGTTCGGTATATTGCGATAGGATGTTTTCTTCGAAGGAAACTTTCTTGCCTGTTTGAAATGGGAAATCTTTGTATTTAATGGAAGCCCGCGTGCGCTGTGGGTAGTAAACAAATTCATTACTATCTGCAAACTTTCGTAACTCGATTTGGCGAGGGCTTAATCGCAATTCAATTTTTGACGGATTGACTGGAACGAGTTTGCGTGTGGCCAACGGATGGTTAGAGAACATTTGAAAGTAATCAAATCCTTGAATGGACACTACACCTCCGTGGTGTTGATACTCCTCTTCAAAGTGATGGAGGTATTCCATGAATGAGTGATCGACAATCTTTGCTTCTGAAAAGTTGATGATTACTTTTTGTCCGGGCTTAATCCGGTTAAACATTTTTTTGAATCCGATCAGGTTCGAGAAAATAGCTGATTCCTTAATTGAAATATGATAGATACCATCTGTTTCAGCGTATTCATAATGTGGCTTAAACAAACTTTTGATGTTAGCACCATTCAGCAAATGAAAAATAAACTTCATCAGAATGCCAACACCTACTCCCACAAGTAAATCCGTGGCCAGTGTAGCAATAATGGTGATCACGAAAATGGTCAATTGTTCTGCTCCAATCTTATAGGTCTTAAAGAATTCATTCGGTGAGGCCAACCTATATCCAACGGCAATCAAGAGCGCAGCCAATGCAGCGTTGGGAATCAACTCTATCACAGGAATAAACAAGAGCATGGCGATTAATAGAAAGAGGCCATGAAAAAAATTACCCCATTGCGTACGTCCGCCAAAGTTGATGTTTGCTGAGCTACGTGCTACTTCCGAGATCATGGGCATGCCTCCAAAAAATCCGGCTAGCATATTGCCACCACCTACAGCCATCAAGTCTTTGTTTGAATTGGATACTCGCTTCCATGGGTCGAGACTGTCCATCGCCTTAACAGTAAGCAACGATTCTAAGCATCCCACCAATAAAAACATCATTACATATTTCCAAAAAACAAATGTGCCAATGGCAGAGAAATCGGCATTGAAACCAATATCGCCCCAGAAGGTTCCTACTGTTACCAAATCAAACGCTGGTTCGGTA
>JABFSO010000197.1 GCA_013140555.1 Cyclobacteriaceae bacterium
TCAACTCTCGGTCACTTTTATATGAAAAAGCAACCGAAGTATCGTCAAATTGAATTGAAGGAACTGTTTCCATAGGCAAATTGGGCACAAATATAACAGGGTGGCAGATTTTATTGTTTGAAAAGTCCCGAAATCACCGGCCATCATTAAAAAGTAAATATTACCATGCGAAAGGGCATAATTCAGCTAATTTTAGGCTTCAATATTTAGAGATGTACGGTAGTGTTTTAATAGAATCAAACGCCAATCAACTTTTAAGTGGCTTTCTAAAAGAGGTACCTTTTACGCAATTGGCAGTTTTAGTGGATGAGAACACGAGTAAACACTGCTACCCATTGATTCAATCGGCTTTGCCAAATCACCATGTTATTGAAGTGGCCGCAGGCGAGGAATTTAAAAATCTGACTACCTGCACGCGCATTTGGCAACAGCTTACGGATTTACAATTTGATCGCCATGCATTGGTAATTATAATTGGTGGAGGCGTGCTGGGAGATATGGGTGGATTTTGCGCGGCAACTTATAAACGAGGAATCAACTTTATTCTGATGCCCACTACATTGCTGGCGCAGGTAGATGCCAGTATAGGCGGCAAATTAGGAATCGACTTCAATAACTTTAAAAATCATATCGGGGTATTTCAAGAGCCAGTAGCTACTTTGATTAGTACTCAGTTTTTAGGAACGCTTCCGCATCGTGAGCTACGTTCGGGCTTTGCCGAAATATTAAAGCATTGCCTGATAGCCGATAAAAGTAAATGGGAAGAGATTATTCTAAATGATCTGACCCATCAAAACTGGGCGGAGTTGATAGCCCACTCAGTAAAAGTAAAAAAAGAGATAACCGAAGCTGATCCTCGCGAAAGGGGTTTACGAAAAACCCTCAATTTCGGGCACACGCTTGGTCACGCGCTGGAAACTTTCTTTCTAAATTCACCACATCGGCTATTTCACGGAGAAGCCATCGCCATGGGTATGATTATGGAATCTTTTATTGCTCACCAAAAAGAGTTGCTCAGCAAAAAAGAGCTGGATAGCATATGCCGCTACATTCTATCTGTTTTCGGAAAAATAGATAACTCGGTCGATCAAAGTCAGGTCATCGCTCTTACGCTGCAAGACAAGAAAAATAAAGGATCTAAAGTTTTGATGGCACTTCCGCAGGGAATCGGGAAAGCCATTTGGGATGTAGAGGTGAGCGAAAAAGAAATGATGGAGGCAATAGGCTACTACCAAAGTATGTAGCCCTTCGTGCACTGTCAACCAAATCTTATACGTAATGCACGTCTGAGTCGTCCTGCTTTTTGTTGTCTTTGCCACCAAAAGTATTTTTCAAATCTTCGGCTGCTTTAGAGACAAACTCCTTTGTTTTTTTCTTACGGTCTCCCGTCAATAACCAAGCTGCTAACAGGGCTCCGCCTGCTACACCTAGTCCAATCGCGATTTTTTTTGAGGTGTTCATATAAAGACTAAACTGATTTTTAAAATAAATTGTTTCAACTCGCTTAACTATTTTCTCCGAAGTGCAGAATGATCTTACCTTTAAGCACTGTTTGCTGTAAAATTAAAATTCAACAAAACAGAAAATCAAAAAACACCTAAAAAAATTTTCATCACCAACTAGCTAACCATCGTGAGTACATATCTGCACTTGCACCGAAAAAATTCCGTCATCGGCACCATACACCAATTATCCTCTTCCAAAAGTATAAGTAACCGGGCGCTGCTTCTCAAAGCGTTGAGTGGCTCTCAATCTATTGTTGAAAATTTATCCACTGCCCGTGACACACAACTGATGCTTCGCCTAGTAGACAGTGCGGAAAAAACAATCGATGTGTTGGATGCCGGCACTACTATGCGTTTCCTCACTGCCTATTTTGCCCTTTCGGGGAAAAACAAAATCATGACGGGCACTGATCGGATGAAAGAGCGGCCCATTGGCTTGTTGGTGGTAGCTTTGCGAAAACTGGGAGCTACGATCGACTATTTGGGCGTGGAAGGATTTCCGCCCATGGAAATAAAAGGGTTTGGGCAACAACTAACCTCTGAAATAGAAATTCCGGGAAATGTGAGCAGCCAGTATATTTCTGCGCTCATGATGGTGGCCCCCATCCTACCAAAAGGTTTGACAATTAAATTGAGAGGAGACGTGGGAAGCGTGCCTTACATTCGGATGACAGCGTCACTGATGGAAGAGTTTGGCGTGCATCCTGAACTCAACTTTGAAAAAGGGTTTATTAAAATTGAAAATCAGTCGTATCGTACCGCCTCGGTAACGGTAGAAGCCGATTGGTCTTCTGCCAGCTATTGGTTTGGCTTTGCAGCATTGGCTGAGCAGGCAGATGTTATTCTTCCGAATGTATCAGAAAAATCGCTGCAGGGAGATCGGGTAATTGTAGAGGTGATGGATCAGGTAGGTGTTCAAGCACAATTTGAAAATGGTAATGTCCGTCTTACCAAAAAAGAATCTGCCAAGCATTTGATTTGGGACTTTAAAGATTGCCCCGATTTAGCACAGACGGTTTTGCCTGCTTGTGCGGCTAAGGGGATCAGCGGTGAGTTTACCGGTTTAGAAAGTCTGCGGATCAAAGAGACCGATCGAATTGCGGCATTGCAGTCTGAATTGAAAAAGATTGGTGCTGAGTTAACCGAACCTGTTGTTGGGAAATGGCATTTAAGCCCCGGAAAAATTCCGAATCACACCATTTCAATCTCTACTTATCATGATCACCGCATGGCCATGGGCTTTGCACCTTGGGCTGCGTTGACAGATTTGAAAATTGAAGCGCCAGAAGTGGTCAATAAATCCTATCCTACTTTTTGGGATGATCTTCAGGCTGTGGGTTTTGAAATCAAACGGGAAGGGAATTGAAATAGGCGGGTGCCTGCAACATTCGGTTTCCATACCAGGAAAACATTTCGCCATCTACCAATATAATCTTCGATTTGGATAAAATCGATTTCAGTTCTTCCATGTGTTTGTCTGCAAATGGAAAGGGCTCGCTAGAAAGGAATACGATATCGGGATTAATTGATTGAATTTGCGACTCGGTTAAAGAGGGGTACCGTTCGAGAGATATAGCATTTTGCCATCCTCCTTTTGTAATCATAGAGTCAATAAAGGTGCTTTTTCCGGCTGCCATCCAAGGCGATTTCCAAATCAGATACAATACGCGTTTTTCAGTTCTTATTTGGATTTTCTGAAAAGCTACCGCGATTTGTTGAATCAATTCAGAAGCCTGAGGCCCCCGATCGGTAATTTCTCCAACATCTTGAATCATGCGAAGAGCATCATCGAAATGAGTAATGTCACTCATCCAAACCGGATACGTTTCTGCTAGTGCAGAAACGTATCCGGTTTGGATGAGTGACATTACTCATTTCGATGATGCTCTTCGCATGATTCAAGAT
>JABFSO010000208.1 GCA_013140555.1 Cyclobacteriaceae bacterium
CAGAAAGTCGGCTCCTTTGATCAGAACCGCAAATCCGACAAGAAGTAGTAAAATAGGAATAAGCATAGGTATTAGGGGTTTAGTGATCGAAAGTTAAAACCATTGTTTGTATTTAAAATAGCGCATCATGCCAATTACAATTAAAACCATAATTCCCATCACAATTGGGTATCCGTAAGGAGAATTCAGTTCGGGCATGTTCCAAGCCGATTTTTCGGTATTGAAATTCATTCCATACACCCCCACAATAAATGTCAACGGAATGAAGATGGTGGAAATAATGGTTAACACTTTCATTACCTCGTTCATTCGGGTATTTAAGGTGTTAATATAAATATCCATCAAAGCCGAGGTAAGGTCTTTGTACGTATCCAGCGAATCAATCAGGTGCACCACATGATCATACACATCACGGTAATAGCGAATGTTAGCCGTTTCAATAAAGCCCGTTTCGTCTTTGATTAATTTACTCATGGCATCGCGCAGCGGGTACAATGCTTTGCGCAGATAGATCAGTTCTTTTTTTAGCTTTTGAATGTTTTTAAACTGCTGTTCGATGGAGTTTTGATAAATCTCTTCTTCAATCGTTTCGATCTTCTGCCCGATAGCATCGAGCACCGAGTAATAATTATCAACAATAATGTCGATCAGGCGATACAACAAATAATCGGCTTTCTTCTTCCGCACACGCCCTTGATCTAACCGAATGCGTTCGCGCAACGACCCGAACAAGTCGCCTTCTTTCTCCTGAAAAGAAAGCAGGTAATCTTTACCCAAAACAAAACTGATTTGCTCGTAGTCGATGCGGTCTTCTTCAATGCGATAAAGCATTTTAAGTGTGAAGAACAGATAATCGTCATATTCTTCCACCTTTGGCTGGTGGTCGCTGGTAATATCTTCTACTAGCAGTGTGTGCAGACAAAAATGATCGGCAATTTTCTGCACTATACTTTTTTCATCCAGCACATCCAGATTCACCCAATTCACATGCTTGGGTTTTATGTTGGCAATTAATTCGCTGATCGGTAAATCTTCATGCTTCGAATACTCTGATTCATTGTATTGAATCAATTCCAGAATCACCTTACTCTCGCTGGGATGCGGTGTGTCGTTAACAGGCGTTAAACTTTTTTTTCGAGCCATTCTACAGGGTTTTCATAACCAGCAGGTGGTGGAGATTGGCCAGACTGATTCCTGCGGCATCAAATCTTTCTTTAATCGATTTATTCAAATCGCATTTTATGTCAAACCCATCGGTAGGGTTATTTGCCCATACATACGCTCTTAAATGAATGCCTGAGTCTAAGAAAGTCATTACCCGCACCATCACACTGTGTTCGCCCCGTTCCTTTTCCATTTCGGTTCGATTATCAATATAATACCGATGCTTCATCGCTTCTTCTTGAATGATAGCGATGGCTTTATCTAAATCAGTATTCAACGCCACAGCCAGTTCAACAAACATGCACGTCTTTTCATCTACAATGGTAGAATTGATGATGGTTTCATTGCTGATCACCGCATTCGGTATAATTACCCTGCGATTCTCAAAATCTTTAATGGTAGTATGTCGCAGGTTAATGTCCTCCACATCGCCTGTATACAGTTGCCCGATTTTAATGCGGTCGCCCACACTAAAAGGCTTGAAAATCACTAAAAAGAAACCACTCACAATGTTGGAGAAGGCAGCTTGTGAAGCGAAACCCACAATGGCAGCCAGCACTCCGGCACCTGTCAATAAAGTAGTTCCAACGGTTCGTAAAGAGGGAATGGAGCGAAAGATGACCACCGTGGCAATGAATAGCAGAATAAAATCTACGGCATTCTTAAAGAAATTGTAACGGGTGGGATCTACCTTCAATTTTTTGGCAGCACCGCGAATAAACCGGCCTACTACAAATCGGAGAATACGAGAAATAATGAAAACAATCACCAACACGGTGATAATGAACAGGAACTGCTCCCAACGTTTATCCACAAGCATCATAAGACCCGAAAATAGTAAATAGTACCTACTTTGCCGATTGCCAACTCGTTTTTTGCGTGGTTCAATTAAAATGACAGAAGGGCATTACCCTCAATCTACTATTGACTAATATTGCAGCAATGTCTTCGTCTTTAGACAAAATAAAAGCACCGGTGGCCCGGGAAATGGACGAGTTCGAACACAAGTTTCGGGCTTCTATGAAAACGCGCGTCTTGTTGTTGGACAAGATCATGAACTACATTGTGAAGCGCAAAGGCAAGCAAATGAGGCCCATGTTTGTCTTTTTAAGTGCCGGCACCTGTGGCACGATCAACGAATCTACCTTTCGCGGAGCATCTTTAATAGAATTAGTGCATACCGCTAGCTTGGTGCATGACGATGTGGTGGATAATTCCAATTACAGACGTGGTTTCTTCTCCGTCAATGCCTTATGGAAAAATAAGATAGCTGTTTTGGTAGGAGATTTCCTGCTTACCCGCGGATTGTTTCTAGCCCTGGAACACAAAGACTATGATTTACTGTCGATTTGTACCGATGCCGTAAAGGAAATGAGCGAAGGTGAATTGATGCAAATGGAAAAAGCCAGGCGCCTCGATATTACCGAAGACATTTATTATGAAATCATCCGACAGAAAACAGCTTCGCTCATTGCCTCTTGCTGTTCGATTGGTGCCAGTTCGGTGGGTTCATCCAAAGAGCAGGTAGAGAAAATGAAATTGTTCGGTCAGAAAGTAGGGATGGCCTTTCAGATCAAAGATGACTTATTTGATTTTGGCGATGAGGAGATTGGTAAACCGCTGGGTATAGATATTAAAGAGAAAAAAATGACGCTGCCGCTGATCTATGCGTTGTCAAAAGCAAGTTGGTTGGAGAAGCGCAGGATCATTGGAATCGTGAAGAACGAAAGTGAAAAACCGAAGAAAGTACAAGAAGTTATTTCGTTTGTAAAGAACTCTGGCGGAATTGAATATGCCAAGAAAGCAATGGACCGCTATTACCAGGAGGCTTTGAGTTTACTTTCAGAATTTCCTGAATCTGTTTATCGCAATTCGCTGCGCGAACTGGTGCAGTTTACGATTGAGCGAAGAAATTAACTCGCGATTTTTACTTTCGCACGACCGGCTTCGAGGATGGCGTAATCCTTCACACTTTGGAATATAGAAGAATCTAAATTTTCAGCAGCCGGACCAGTTTGCGTAGGAGTGAAGCTTCCATCACTTTCCCACCATTTCTTCGCATTGTCTTTGGCAGAAGCTTTGTCAATTTCAAAGTAACTAATGATGGAGTCGGAAATGATCCACGGCTTAGAAATGCCGGCATATTTTTCAAAAATCATATTCCGCATTTGGGTGCCGCTGGGCTGATTGTTGAAATGTGAAATGGTGTACGACATGGTTTCGGGCTCAGTCATAATCATGTCCCAATAGCGCTTGGAGGTGACAACCTGTGCGGTAGTAAGTAAATAACCGAAGCCTTTTTCGATTGGCTCTTTGGTAATTTGGCAAGATGCCTTGAATTCTTTCTTTTTCTTTCCGAAGAGGGTATCAAACAATGCCATAGATTCCTTTTTTTACTTTATTAGATACTCTCAAACGGTCAAATAGTTGCACAATTCACTCATTTAATTCGATGGTTCACGCGCTTTTGCGGGCGCAGCACCCTTGGCAGGCTGTGTTTTCTTTAGCTTTTCGAAGCGCTCATGTTTGGTAAAGAAATCATCCAACTGCTTCACCGGCAGCTTTTTAGCAATGATTTTCTTCTTGTCATCCAAAATATAGATGGTAGGGGTGGTTTCGGAATGGTAGTATTTGGAATAATGCTCTTTCATATAGGTGCGCGGCCCATTCACAGTAATCCAAGGAGTTTTAAATTCGTTGATGAACTTCTTCATCTTGGCAATGCTGGTGTCTGAAGCTACCGCAAACACCTCGAAATTGTATTTGGCTTTACTCTTATTATAGAACTCAACCAGTTTCGGTGTTTCTTCACGGCAATGCCCGCAATCCGGATCAAAGATGAAAAGGATAGTATACTTGTTTTTGATGTCGTACATCGAGCGGGGCTGCAGATTTTGATCTTGCATCATCAGATTGGCGCCCACCCGGCCAATCATACTGATACGGATTTTATCCGCATAGTCTTTCAAACTTTTTTTAATGGAGGCATTTGCCCAGAAATCCATTTCACCGGAGGCATAATATTTATCATAAAGGCGTACAAACACTTCATCCAGCCCCATTATCTCAGGTGCCTGGTACATCACCATTAAGCTATAGCCCAGATACTTATATGTTTCTTTATTCTTCTTGGCCTTATTCATCATGCTGGTAATGGCGTTCATGATGGTGTCTGGAGCAGGTACAAACAATTTATCCAAGTACTCTTTTACTTTTTCCTGATAAAAAGGACGCGGTAAACGAACCATCGCATCATCACCCAAATCCAAGTTATCAAAGAAATGTTCGCGATAATATCTTAATTGAAAGGTAGAATCAATGCTGCCATCTGCCTTTTTTGGCGGAGCTGGCACATCGATGGTGCGAGTTACATTCAGCAAGCGAGCCGTAACCGTAGTCGGGTTTTTCTCGATCAACTGTTTTTGGTAATTCATTACCTTTTCGTTCAGCTTGGCAAAAGCCTCACGTGCTTCTTTCTTCTGGTCTTCTTTCAGTGTGCTGTCTTTCAATGTTTTAATGATCGGTTCCGCTTCACCGCTTTGTGCACCAATAAATTGCAGATTCTCAAAAAACAGTTGGTTATCCAGATCACCTTTTACGGTCAGGTTTTTAATGTATTCATCAATTTGCAGATAGTTGCTGGCACTGGTTTCAATCGAAAAGAATTGATCTTTGCCAACCACAAAATCAAACAGTTTATTTTTGGCAAGCACCAGATAATAAGCACCTTCCGGCAAGGTTGTTTTGCCATCAAAGTGAAATACTCCCCCTTTTACTTGTGCCGTATCACGGATCACGTTCGTTTCACCAAAGAAGCTACCCAAATAGACAGTGGTGTCTTTCCAGCTTTTAATTTTAAAATCAAGACGATAGCCGGTTTGTGAAAAAGAAGCGATGGCACATCCTAAAAACAATAAAAATAAGCTTGCACGTTTCATTAGCTGATGATTTGATTTACACGAATTACAAAGTTGCTCAATATCTGAAGATCAAACAACGGCAATTTATAGGCCAAATTACAATTAGGTAAACTTCTCAACTTTTAAACTATTTTTGCGCCACCAAAATGTCACTTGTCATTTCCCATCTTACCAAACAATATGGCCAGCAATTGGCTGTGAAAGACATTTCCTTTTCTATTGAGAAGGGGGAGATTGTGGGTTTCTTGGGTCCGAATGGAGCTGGCAAATCAACCACCATGAAAATTGCCACTACCTACTTGCCGCCCACAGAAGGAACTGTGCATGTCAATGGATTTGATGTGGTAAATCAACCCATGGAAGTGCGCAAGATCATTGGCTACTTGCCCGAGCACAACCCATTGTATCTGGATATGTATGTGCATGAATACTTATCCTTTGTATGTGGCGTGTATGGCATTGCGGGCACCGAACGAAAACAACGGGTGGTGGAAATGATTGAATTGTGCGGACTCACCAAAGAACAAAACAAAAAAATAGAATCGCTTTCAAAAGGATACCGGCAACGGGTTGGTTTAGCGCAAGCATTGATTCATAATCCGAGTGTGTTGATTTTAGATGAGCCTACTTCAGGCTTAGATCCAAATCAGATTATTGAAATCCGAAAGTTGATTAAACAAATCAGTACAAATAAAACAGTCATCCTTTCTACTCATATTATGCAGGAAGTGGAGGCGTTGTGTGATCGCGTGATTGTCATTCGCCAGGGAGAGATTGTGGCTGACGATAGTTTGAAAAACTTGTTATCTCAACGCGATGGTGTCAAGACATTATTAGTCGAGTGGGAGGGAGTGATTACTCTGGAAGATTTACAAGGAGTAACGGGGGTACATTCCGTTACCCAGATCGGTAAGTCGTTCCGGATTGTTACCGATGCCAATGCTGATGTGCGTGCGGAATTGTTTCGCCTTTCGGCAGAAAAGAAATTATCCTTATTGTCGTTGCGTGAGGAAGAAAGCAATTTGGAAGAAATATTTCGTTCACTTACTTCATCTGAAACGGTAGCATGATCCGCGTTTTCTATAAAGAGTTTAATGGATTTTTGCATTCGCTGATTGCGTACTTGGTGATCGGTGTTTTTCTGACCGCCATGGGTTTGCTCACCTGGATTTTCCCGGATACTTCCGTGCTCGATTATGGCTTTGCTGATTTAGATACGTTGTTTTCAATGGGGCCGTATGTGTTCATCTTTTTGATTCCGGCCATCACTATGAAAAGTTTTGCGGAAGAGAAGAAGCTTGGCACGTTGGAACTACTCCTCACCAAACCACTCACCGATTGGGATGTGGTTATCGGAAAATATTTAGCTGCTTTTGCCTTGGTATTAGTGGCGCTGTTTCCTACCGTGATTTATTATTTTTCAGTTTCCCGTTTGGGAAATCCGGTAGGGAATATTGATTCCGCTTCCGTAGCTGGTTCGTATGTCGGACTTGCATTGCTGGCTTCCATTTTTTGTTCGATTGGTATTCTCACTTCTACCTTTTCGAATAATCAGATCGTGTCATTTATTGTTTCTGCGTTTCTGTGCTTTTTCTTTTATACGGGTTTTGATTCACTTTCTTCTTTTGCAACCGACTATGCATTGGCGATTAAGCAAATCGGAATTTTGTATCACTACGAATCGCTGAGCAAAGGTTTGATTGATAGCCGTGATGTGATCTATGCGATTACGCTCACGGGCTTTTTCTTATTGACCACCAAAATTATTGTTGCGAGCAGACTATGGTAAATTGGCGCACCAGTAAAAAGATTGGCGATTTGCTCTTATGGGCAAACGGGTTGGTATTATTGGTACTGATTAATATACTAGCATCTACTCATTTCTTCCGAATTGATTTGACCGAAGAAAAGCGCTACACCATCAAGCCACAGACAAAAGAAATGCTGGCCAATCTGGATGATGAAGTGTTTGTGGAAGTGTTTTTAGAAGGAGAATTGAATCCGGGCTTCAAGCGTTTTCAAAAAGCCATTCGCGAAACGCTGGATGAATTCCGTATTTATTCAAATAATAAGATCAGATACACCTTCACAGATCCTAATCAAGCCATTGGCGAAAAAGCGCGGAATGAATATTTGAGTGAACTGGCTGCGAAAGGCATCAGCCCGATGAATGTGATTGAAACAAAAGACGGACAGCGTGTGGAGAAGTTTGTTTTCCCAGGCGCATTGGTTTCTTATGGTGGATTTGAAACAGGTGTGATGATGCTGAAAGGTAGCCGTGCACAAGGATCACAAGAAGTGTTAAATCAATCCATTGAAAATGTAGAATTCGAATTGGCCAATGCCATCTACAAAATGGCCAATACAAATCGTAAAAAACTGGGTTGGGTGCGAGGACATGGCGAATTGGATAGTTTGCAGATGGCGAGTTTTAATGCCGCCTTGCTCGAACAATATGATGTTTTCAAAACAGACTTGTCAAAGAAGAAATCCTTCAATCATTATGATGCGCTGATCATTGCGAAACCACGCGCAGAGTTTTCAGAGAAAGAGAAGTATCATTTAGATCAATATCTGATGAGAGGAGGCAAAGCACTCTTGTTGTTGGATCGATTAGATGCCAGCATGGACAGTGCTTCGAGTGAAAACTATTTTGCCTTTCCTTACAATCTGAATTTAGATGATCAATTGTTTAAGTATGGCATGCGCATCAATCCTGATTTGATTCAGGACCGCGTTTCTGGCAAATATCCGATTGTGGTTGGCAATGCCGGCAATCGCCCACAGATGATGCAACTCGATTGGCCTTTCTTTCCGTTGCTCAATCAGTATGCCGATCATCCCATCACCCGAAATATGGATGCAATTCAATCGAAGTTTGTCAGCAGCATCGACACGGTAAAGGCTGTAGGCGTTAAGAAGACACCTTTAGTATTTTCATCTGCGTATTCGCGAAAGCTAACGGCTCCTGTAAAAGTGAGTGTCAATGATTTGCGCAGGCAATTGAAAGAAGAAAACTTTGCTTCGGGAAAGATACCGGTAGCGTATTTGCTGGAAGGGACTTTTACTTCTCTGTACAAAAATCGCTTTGCACCGCAAGATGTGGATTCAGCTAAATTTTTAGAACAAAGTGTGCCTACTAAGATTATTGTAGTGGCCGATGGCGATATCGCCCGCAATGATATCAATCCACGAGAGAACAAGCCGCAGCAGTTAGGATATGATCCATTTTCTCGTTACACATTTGCCAATCAGGATTTGTTATTAAATATGGTGGCGTACCTGACAGATGAAAATGGTTTGATCAAGGCACGCAATAAAGAAGTGAAGATTCGTCCGCTGGATAAAGAGAAAATCCGCAACGAAAGAACGTATTGGCAATTGATCAATTTGGTAATGCCATTGGTTGTTTTGGTGGCAATGGGTTTGTTGTTAACGTATCTGCGCAAAGCACGCTATGCCCGATTTTAATTTATGAAGGAAAATAGAAACCTCTATTTGTTGATTTCATTGATAGCGATGTCGCTGATCACGGCTTTTGTTTTGATCTGGAACGGCAGCGACTCGGCAGATATAGACAAATCCCTTTTTAAAATCGCAGCTGATAATAAAGTAGATAAGATTCAATTTGAATCTGCGAAAGGAAAAGTAGAACTCACCTTCAATGGATCGAAGTGGTTATTGAATAAGCAAAAAGAAGCCGATGCGCAGATGGTAACGGTGTTCTTCGCTTCATTACTTCAGGCAGAACCCAAACGTGAATTGACCGGAACATTTCGCGATTCGATTCAACAGCGAATGAAACAATCGGGCATTCGGGTAAAACTCTGGGAAGGTGATGTGATCGTAAAAGAAATGACGGTGGTGGGCAATGAACAAAAGACGGAAACGTATTTTCAGCTACCCAATGAGGAACCTTATTTTGTTACGATTCCCGGTTATCGTGTGTATGTGGCCTCTATTTTTGAACTGACTGCCAACGAGTGGCGCGACAAACGCATTTTTAATTTTAATTGGCAAAACTTCAAATCGCTGAAATCACATTTACCTTCGGATTCGGCACAAGACTTTACGGTTTCATTAGGTAATGGATTGTTTGGCATTGAGGAAGTAGCGGTAACAGATACTACTAAACTAAGCCAATATTTAGAGTCGATCTTTAATCTTCGGGCTGATCGATTTTTAACATCCGAAGAAATTCAACAGAATGATAGTCTTCTAGCAGGCAAGCCTGTGATGGAGCTTACCATCCAAGACATTGCCAAACATCAATTGCACCTCTCTGTTTTTGGCAAACAAAAGGAAGGTTTTGGGATGGTCGCCACCATCAATCAGGAGCCAATTCTGTTGCGTAGAGAAGCTTTAGCAGGCGTTTTGCGCAAGCGCTCTTATTTCGCCATGAAGCCCTGAGCGGCACTTAAAGCCACTTTGTAATCAGAAAACCTCGAAATCAGCCCGTTTTCTATGATTTTCTCGGGTTGAACACACCTTTTTGAAGGTGAATCTTCATTTTTAGGAATGGTTTTTCTTTATAACTTTACCGCCCGTTACATCTCAAACCACTGATACTGATGAAGTTTATTGTAAATTCTAGTTACCTGCTAAAGCAGCTTTCTAACATTAATGGCGTAATCACTACCAACCCGGTAGTTCCAATTCTTGAAAACTTCCTTTTTGAAATAGATAAGAGCAACCTGACGGTTACAGCTTCTGATTTGCAGACTTCAATGATCACCGAGATTACAGTGGAATCGAAGGAGAAAGGAAGTATTGCCGTTCCAGCACGTATTTTGTTGGATACGCTGAAAAACTTGCCTGACCAGCCCGTTACTTTTTCAATTGACGCTTCAACTTACAGCATCGAGATCAGTTCCGATAATGGTCGGTATAAATTAGCAGGCGAAAACGCTACCGACTTCCCGAAAGTACCGGCGGTTTCTAACGACTTCTCTGCTTTGATTTCTTCTGAAGTTTTAGCGAAAGCCGTGAACAATACCATCTTCGCTACCAGCAGCGATGAGTTACGCCCTGCCATGACAGGTGTGTATGTAAACTTAGGCGAAAAGAATACCACGTTTGTAGCTACGGACGGTCACCGTTTGGTGCGCTACCGCAGATCAGATATTAAATCAGATAATGGCAATGCGATCATCATTCCGCGCAAAGCGTTGAATTTGTTGAAAGCAACATTGCCTTCTGAAAACACCGATGTGAGCATCGACTTTAACATGGCGAATGCTTTCTTCAAATTCGGAAACATCCGCATGATTTGCCGCCTGATCGATGAGCGTTTCCCGGATTACGAAAACGTAATTCCTACGTCCAACCCGATCAAGATGACCATCAGCCGTACAGATTTGCTGAGTTCATTGAAGCGTATTTCGATCTATGCAAACAAAACTACGCATCAGGTGCGCTTGAAAATCACCGGAAGTGAATTGCAAATTTCTGCTGAAGATTTGGATTTCTCTAACGAAGCAAACGAGCGCCTTTCATGCGAGCATGAAGGCGAAGACATCGAGATTGGTTTCAATGCTAAGTTTTTGGTAGAGATGCTGAGCAACGCTACTGCCGATCAAATTAAATTGAATATGTCTGCTCCGAATAAAGCCGGTGTTATTACACCAGCCGAAAAAGACAAAGCAGAAGATATTTTGATGTTGGTGATGCCGGTAATGCTGAACCAATACGTATAAGATTTTTATACCTAAATCGAAAAGCCGGATGTTATGTCCGGCTTTTTTTATGCCCGATTGCGAGCCACCAATTATTTGGCTAGCTTAAGCCTTCAAAATAATTCGCCATGAGCCAGCAAACCATTGATCAGATGTTGGGTATCGACTACCCGATTATTGTTGCACCTATGTTTTTGATCTCGAATACCAAGATGATCAAAGCAGCTTTGGCCAACGGTGTGTCGGCCGCTTTTCCGGCATTGAATTATCGGACGGATGCAGAATTGCGGCAAGCAATTGAAGAGATAAAAACGGCTACTAACAAACCATTTGGTGTGAATTTGATTGTGAACAAATCAAATCCAAAATACAAAGGTCAACTGGAAACACTGCTCGATTTAAAAGTGAATTATATTATTACATCGCTGGGCAGCCCACGTGAAGTGATTGAGCGCTGCAAGCCGCTGGGCATAAAAGTGTTTTGCGATGTAGTGGATTTAGCCTACACAAAGAAAGTGGAGGAGATGGGTGCCGATGCGGTGATTGCCGTCAACTCACGTGCCGGTGGACATGCAGGAAACATTTCACCACAAGATTTGATTCGTCAGTTAAAAGAGAATTGCAGTCTACCCATTATTTCAGCGGGTGGTATTGCAAAAGGTGCCGACATTAAACAAGTGATGGATTGGGGCGCTGCGGGAGTTTCAGTAGGTACTATTTTTATTGCCTGTGATGAAGCTCCGATTTCACCTGAGTACAAACAAGCAATGATTGAATATGGTGAGAAAGATATTGTTCGCACCACCAAGTTATCCGGCAGTGCTTTGACGGTGATTAATACTCCGTATGTGCAGCAACTCGGCACGAAGGCAAATTGGTTGGAGTGGATATTGAACAACAATAAAACGTTGAAGAAATATGCTAAGATGATTATCGCTTTCCGCGGAATGAAGGCGGTGGAGAAAGCCGCTTTTGGTGCTACCTATAAAACAGTTTGGTGTGCAGGCCCTGCGATTGAACATGTGACCAGCATTCGACCGATGGCGGAGATTGTAAAGACGTTGACACGTGAATTGGACGAGGCCAGAAAATGAATTTGCCTTCTAGGGCTTGATGTAGAAAACAAGAATGACGCTATCAGAAATAAAAGTGATTGCATTTGATGCGGATGACACACTGTGGCACAACGAAAACTATTTCCAGGAAGTAGAAACGGCATTTTGTCAACTGCTGGAAGATTACCTGCCGCAGCATTCAACCGAACGCGAATTGCTCAAAACCGAAATTGCCAATGTTTCTTTATATGGATATGGCATCAAGTCGTTTATGCTGTCGATGATTGAAACCGCAATACGCATTTCGGATGGAACGATTCGTGTGAATCTTATTGATCGTATCATTCAATTAGGAAAAGAAATGCTCGACAAGCCGGTGGAGAAAATGGGTGGTGTGGATGAAGTGCTTAGTATCCTGAAAAATAAATACCGTTTGGTTGTAGCTACAAAAGGCGATCTGTTGGATCAGGAACGCAAACTGAAAAAATCCGGACTCGAACATTACTTTCATCATGTCGAAATTATGTCAGAGAAGCGAGTGGGGGATTATAAAAAATTGATTCGTCATTTGGATGTTTCACCCAATCAATTTCTG
>JABFSO010000105.1 GCA_013140555.1 Cyclobacteriaceae bacterium
GTCAGCTTCACCAGCTTTTTTTGGATGGGGCTTTTATCAGCCGGGTTTGCCATGGCCTTCCACATCACCTGTTACATCTCGGATGGGCATCGGTTTTCGTTTGTCGGCACACTGCCACGACCTTTCCGGAAATTCGTGATCAACAACAGTATCATTCCAATTCTTTTTTTAATCACCTATCTCTACCAGGCCATTCGGTTTCAAATTGACAACGAGCACTGCACGACCAGCGAGCTCATCTGGCGATTGGTTGGTTACTTTGTGGGATACATTTTCATGACCATCCTTTTCTCGCTTTACTTCCGATTCACCAACAAAGATATCTTCAAATACATGGTGTGTCGGATTGATGAAAAGATCAAACAAAAAGTTGCTGTTACACGTGCCAGCGCCATGAAAAAACTGGACATCGCACGCAAGAAGCAAGTGCGTGTAGATACATACATCAGCAGTAACCTGCGGGTGAAGCCGGTGGAAGATCTGAACTTCTTCGATCGCAACACCATTCTTCAGGTTTTTGATCAGAACCATTTCAACCTCGTCATTATTGAATTGTTCATTTTTATGATGGTGGTTTTACTTGGCATCTTTAAAGATTACCCTGCCTTTCAATTACCGGCTGCCGCCAGCTTCATGATTTTCCTTACCATCTTCGTGATGCTCTTCGGAGCATTTTCATATTGGTTTGGCGGCTGGTCGGCTACGGTAGGTTTAGTCGTTTTCTTAACCATCAATTATCTGGTGGGCGAAGATTTCTTCACCAAAAAATATGAGGCCTTTGGTCTCGACTATAACGTGCTGGAAGCACCCTACAATGCCGAATCGATACAAGCACAAATTGATAGTGCGGCTATTGCCGAAGACAAGCAGGCAACGCTCGTACAACTTCAAAACTGGCGTAATAAATTTCCGGCCGATCAAAAACCAAAAATGGTTTTGCTTTGTGTGAGTGGCGGTGGTAAGCGAGCGGCCTTATGGACGTTGAACGCCTTGCAGCAAGCCGACAGTTTAACGCAAGGAAAGCTGATGCAAAGCAGCGTGCTCATTACCGGTGCATCGGGTGGACTGATTGGCGCGAGTTATTTCAGGGAATTAAAATTGCGTGAAGCATTGGGTGAACCAATAAAACCGTATGGAGCTATACACCGCCAAAAGATATCTACAGACAATTTAAATCCGCTTATCTTCAGCTTGCTAGCGAATGATCTTTTTGTTGGCTTCACCAAATTCAATTATGCCGATCAATGGTATCAGCGCGACCGTGCTTACACGTTTGAAGATCAACTGAATCAAATTACGGAAGGGCTCATGGATCGCCCGATTGTTTCTTACAATGAATATGAATCGAAAGGAATCATTCCATTAGTCATTTTAACACCTACAGTAATTAATGACGGCCGCAAAATGTATATCGCTTCACGTCCGATTTCATTCATGAATTCTGAGTTAGAAAACTTTAAAAGATATAGTTCAGAGAAAGTAGGAGGTGTTGACTTTCAGCGATTCTTTAAAGATCAGGGATCGCAGAATTTACGCTTCTTATCTGCTTTGCGGATGAGTGCTACGTTTCCGTATATCACACCGAACACGACATTACCAACTGATCCACCGATTCAAATGATGGATGCAGGCATATCTGATAACTTTGGATTATCCGATGCGGTGCGTTTTACGTATGCATTTAAAGATTGGATTGCTGAAAATACGGATGGTGTAGTGTTTGTTTCCATTCGCGATTCACCGAAGCTGCACACGATCTCCGCTGCTAAAGGTCAAACGATCATTGATGCCATTACGCAACCAATCAGTTCCGTATACAATAACTTCGAAAATTTTCAAGACATCACCAGCGACTTATTAATTGGTCAGGCTCACTCGTGGTTAAAGGCACCGATCGAGCGCATCGACATTCAATACCAGGCAGAAAGTTATGTGGATCTATTGCAAGGCATGGATAGTATTCGTCAAAATAATGCACGCGCTTCGTTAAGTTGGCGATTGACTACGCGTGAGAAAGAAGGCATTGTGAGCACGATTCACTCTGAGAAAAATGAAGCGGAAATTGCGAAACTAAAATTATTGTTAAGCGGAACACCAAAGTAATCACCCCATTTACTTTTAACCTAGTGTCATGAAAAATCTTGTTTTCATTGTTGAAGATGACCTTACCCAACAAAAATTATTGCGCCATCATTTCGAAGAAGGATTGGGTACGTATGAAGTAAAGTGCTTTACGAACCCAGATGATCTAGTGGCGCACCTTGATGAAAAACCTTTCGCCATCGTGCTCGATCACTTTTTCTCCGATCGCAAAGAGACCGGCTTACATTACCTAAGTTTAATTAAAAAGAAGAGCACCTCGATTCCAGTGATTTACCACACTACATTAGAGGATGAAGCAGTGAAAGCCGAAGCGTTGAAAAAAGGAGCTGTTGAATTTATCAACAAAGACATGGCCTCGCTGGTGCGCTTGCGTACTGCACTGGACGCTATTCATGAAAAGAAATCAAAGAAAGGATTTTTCGGAAAGTTGTTTGGGGGCTAGTAGAGTTTTATTCACGACTATTTTCATTTTTCACCATCAATTCTGTATTTGCGAGCCACATAGCAAAATACGGATTTGAGCTATCACTCCTCCTTAGCATTAAGTAGAAGGGCTTATCGAATCGCATTTTCTTCGGTTTTGGCAATTCAATTACTCCCGCAACTGAATCGGCCAATGCAACTACTCTTGCCTCGGTCTCGACCTCTGCGCCTTTTTCATTTAAAATAAATGCCGTTCGCTGGAAAGCTTCTTCAATTTTATAATTACGATCAGATGCTGCAAAGCTATTTCCTTCCAACACAGCATAATTCTTCTCAATGTTGAAATTAATTTTGGGAACTACTACTTCATCCTCCTCATCCAGATAATACTTCCATTCCAATCCACTTTTCAGAGATTCTGTTTTACCAATATCAACTCTCCGATCGATTTCAGCTACCAAATCTGCCATCGTAACAAAAGGGCTTTGAGTCATGTGCAGAATGATTTCGTGTTCAGAGTCTTGAGGTATCAACTTAATTGTAAAGTTCTTGTCATCACGGTAATACAAAATACGAATGGCTTTATAGGCATCCTTTTTATATCCAACTACTCCAAACGCTTTTACACTTTCGCTATTAAAAACGAGTTCATCGTCAAAACTATCTAGCGTAAAGACAAATGGCAATGATTTTTTAAATTCCGCCTCTGCTGTAATTTGATCACCTTCAATTCGAACTTCAGCAGTGTATTCATGATTTTCCAAAGTTTTTAAATATGATTTGGAAGCATCAACTAATAATAAATCAGTCAGCGAACTATCAATTTGAAGTGGCTCATTTATGTCGGTTTTAAGTTCATTCCAAGCTA
>JABFSO010000053.1 GCA_013140555.1 Cyclobacteriaceae bacterium
CACATAACCGATCTGGCTAAACCGCAAATGATTATGGGCGCATCCATTCCTTAATTTTGAATCTCCATTTCCTTTGGCGGACTCTATTTCTGACTATTCTGATAGAGCCTATTGACTTTATAAATTTTATGAAAGGAATCATAATCGGTTAACGCCACTGCTCCAGAACCAAACTCCGTATCTAACAGGTCGTGAAATTTATGATTATCCGAAAATGCGGCCTTTAAATTTTCCACGGTGAGCGCTACCACGCTGCCGTCCAAACCGTTGCTAAAGAAATAGGATATGGTGCGCTTGCTGGTTTTAGAGTCCACTCCCTGAATGAGCTTGTAGAGAACAATATTCTCCTGTGGGTTTAGTATTGGATAGTTCCCATTGTTTACGAATCGATAGTCGATTCCTTCGCAATCGCGGTAGCCAAAAATATCTTTCTTTTGATGTTCGTATCGTTTTCCTTCGTGGATAACCGTGATATAGGGTTTATCTAAAAAATCATTGAGTTTAATTTTATGCTTTTCTGTTTTGCAATTGATTGCATATTCTAGTTTGCCATTCTTAAAATCCTGCGTGGTGAAGTACACACCACTTTCGCCTTGTTGGGCGAAGGTAAATTGGAAAGTAAGTAACAGGAGTGAGCTAAAGCTGATCATCTTTTTCATTTTTCTATAGTTTAAATTTTCGATTAATTGGTTTATAGATATTCGTATGTTATTCAATCCCACTTCCATGGTTGTGATTTGCTTAGAAAAGATATCCTACTTGCAACAAAAAGCCAGCATTGTGCGATTGCATGCCATTGTCGAAATACATACCTCGGAAAACATTCATAAAACCGAACGTATAAAGCAAACGGGCTTGGATAGCTCCCTTTTTCTTTAGTCCGAACTCTAGCCCCGGCCCCAACACCATTCCAAGATCCACACGGTTTACATTGTCCATCATGTTTTGGTTGGTTCCGGAGGCTTCATTGGTGGCCGATAGCAATGTGCTTTCGGTAAGCCCCAGTGAGGCGGTAAATTTTACCGGCCCCTTGGGGATATTATTGTATTGCCCCAATGCCCATACATCGATATAAGAAAGACGATAGCGTGAATTGTAGGTGGAAGAATTCATGGTGCCATAGTTGGCCCCTCGATTCATATAGCCAACGTTTCCAACAAATGACCACCGTGTGTGCAGGGGCACGGTGAGGCTTATGCCTCCTCCAACTGAGCCAGTGTAATTATACATCGTCATGTTACTTCCGTACATACCCCCATAGCCACTTCTGTACATGTTCATATCCATGCCCATGCCTTGCACCAGTGAACTGGTTCCACCGTTTGCATATAGACCCACTCTGAGTTTGGCGGGAGTATAATCCTGTGCAGCCAGGAGTGTTGTGGCCAGACAGAAAACGAAAACTCCCATTGTAGTTTTCATATTATTAATTGTTTGTTACGTATTTGATTCCAGTAAGTCATCTATGTTTGCCTCCAGCATCCTTTTGTATTCTAGGCTATACCAGTTAAGTGCATCCTTTTTATCTTTCACCATCTCTTTGGATTTAGACGAAGCCTCAAAGGCATTGTACCTGGCTGCTGCAAATAGGATGGCCGAGCTAACCCGTTCTTTCGATTCTATTTTCGTAAGCTCGTTGGCTAATTCGATAAACTTATCGGCCATCTCTGCACGCGATATCTTTTGTCCCTCTTCGTTCATGTTTTGATCATTGTTTTAGTGTCCTTATATAATTGACGATTAGCCAACGGTCTTCTGCATCTGGAATCTTCTTGTCAAATGCAGGCATATCATCCCGGCCGGTGGTTACTTTATAAAACAATGACCCATCCGTTTGGCCTTGAAATTCTGTACTCGAAAAATCCCCGACTTTGCCTTTCAGTTCTTTCGCTTTTGGCCCATCGCCATAACCTTCTTTTCCGTGACAGGATTGGCAGTACTTTGAATAGAGGCTTTTTCCCGTGGCAAGGTCTTCTTTGTTTGTTCTATCGGTCGGGTTCTTTACTTTTTTTGCCGACTCAGGCACCACCCATTCCTTGGACTGCAAAAGCGTGAAAGAAGAAAGCCCAACAGTAAAGAAAGAGAGCAGAATGATCATTGACTTTTTCATAGTTTTTGATTTAAATGAATAATTTATTTTGACTTTGAAATTCGGTAAAGATTGAACATCAGTATGAGGATCGGCCCCCAAACAAAGAGTATAATGAGGCCTGGAAACAGAAGAATGTAAAGTGGCGCCTTGGTAGGGGGCGACCATAGCGTTCGCTGATCAAATGTCGATTGATCATGAATGGAAGTTCCGATATCGGCATTGACAAATGCTTTTACAGTACCGTACATTTCATTTTCGCTCAAGACAACTTCATAGGTCAAGCTGCCCCCAATGCCAGGCATCGCTTCCGTCAACGGAACGGTGATTGAGCCATTCTCATCAGTGTTATAACTTTCTTCTCCTACTTGCAGCGAACCGTACAATCTTTCGAGCCCCACCTTAAGAGGCAGGTCTCTCAGAGGATTGCTGGAATCATCAGTCAACTTTGCTTTAATTTGATATGCGCTGTCAACGGTCTGGACTTCGACCCTTAAAATTGCGTTTGAAAAGCTCACCGTTGTTTCGCTATCTTCAAACTTATTACTATCCTCAATTTTGGCAACGTAGGTAAAAACAGCAGAAGGCTCTTTAATATTATTTAAGTCATCAGCGTTCAAGATAAATTGAGCTTTACCGCCTGTGTCGGTTTTTGTTTTTCCGATGTAGGCTAAGGAATCCTCTGATACTTTTCGACAAATATTGAACTCCAGGTCTGCGCCCGGTTCAAATCCGTTTTCACTTTTATATTTGGCAGAAATATCAATAAATGATCCCTTGCTCATGACTTTTGTGTACTGGGCGGATACCCGCACTTTTAATTTTTTATTCTGCGCAAAGGCAGCGCTTGCTACGACCAAAGCCAGTATTATAAAACCTGTTCTCATATCGAATTGGTTAAAGACGACTCAACTATATTTCTTTCTTCGGCAGTCTCGTGGATTGGTATGATGGGCAGAAACCTCACGAGCAAAGTGATGATGAGTAGTGCATTCGCTAGTGTGGCAAATGTTATTGACCACTCCATCCAAGTTGCGGAATAATGCCTCCATGATTCCGGCACACCTTGAATAGGAAGGAATGGGTGGCTAAGCGTGGGGATCACAATAATATAGCGCTTCCACCAGGCACCCAGCACTACGGCCAATGACACAATAAAAAGCGGAACAGGTTTACGCCCTTGTGGAAAAACCAAAACAATTACCGGCAATACTAATCCTCCAATGATAGCTGTCCAAAACAACCGCGCGTACTGTCCTGTAAATAAGCTTCGGAGATGTGTTGCCTCTTCTTCTGTAGATTTATAAGTGGGCATCATGTATTCATTCAAATTGAAGTACAAGTAAACCAGGCAAAGCAATACCAGTATTTTTCCCATCTTATCGCAATGGTAATCTGTGATATAATTTTCCAGTTGGTACACTTTGCAAAGCACGTACATGATTACTATGACCGCACTAGTACCGGCTACAAAGGCACCAGCTATGAAGTAAGGTCCAAAGTTGGTGCTGTCCCAACCTGGCCGATAGGTAGTTTCGAAAAGCCATGCTGTAACGGTGTGAATGGCAAATGCAACAGGAATAATCAAGATGGAAAGAGCCTGAATTGAATGGGAATAAATTCTGCGTTGTTTATCGTTGCCGGTCCAGTTCAGTGAAAGCCTTCCGTACCACTTACTTAGCCGAGCGTTTTTCTGAAAATATTTGCTGAGTATCCTAAAGTCGGGGAGTAGCGGGAAATACAACAGCATCAGGCTTATCACCAGATAGGTACTGATCACAATCACATCCCAAATGATGGGAGATTGAAGTCTTGGGTGTGTAAACAAATTCAGCATTCGGTCTGGCCTCCCCATATCGATGATGATGGTCAAGCCTGCCATGATGATTGCAGCAACGGCAATGATCTCGGCAATCCGGGTGAGTGGCGTATTCCAGTGAACATTTGATAATCTTAGAATGGCAGTTATTAAGGATCCAACTAAACTCACTGCTACAAAGAATACAAAGTTGGATATGTATATGCCCCAAAGTGCATAGTCTCTCATACCGGTTATAGAGAGGCCATGCCGCAACTGCTGTATGTAGGAGTACAAGCCGACAAGTATGATGACAATAAGGAATATCATCCAGGTGTTTCCTTTCCAACCAAATTTTTTTGGGGCAAGGTCTTTTACGAGTTGATCATAAGTTGTGCTCATATTCCTTAAGGTTTATCTACTGATTTGAACTCTGTGTAATTCTTTAACCCCTCTTCAAAGTCAACAACCCGATCAGATGGAGGGAGGTAATACACGCTTGGTTGAGTACCCAAATTTTCCATTAGCCTGTAACCTGCTCTATCTTTCAATAGCTTGCTTAACTTAGAAGATTGACCACTGCCATTGGTGACTGAATCTTCATACATATCGCCAAAACTGAACACATCATTGGGACAGGCGCTTACACAATGGGGTAGTTCTCCTTTGTCAATCATGTGAGGGCAGAAGTCACATTTATCTACTGTTCCTTTCTGGCTTGGTACTCCGGCATAATCCGGTGTGTATTCACTTTGCTCCGCCATTTCTCCCTGCCATGGCTCAGACCAATTGAATACCCGAACGGAATACGGACATGCAGCCATGCAAAACCGGCAACCAATGCAACGATTGTTATCAATCAGCACAATACCATCTCTTCTTTTGAAAGTGGCATCCACTGGGCAAACTTTGACGCAGGCAGGCTCATCACAATGCTGGCACAAAGTAGGTTGCCAATAGGGTGCGCTTTTTTCATTGTCCTGCATTTTATAAATCTTGATCCACGCATTTTCGCCTGTGATATAGTGGTTCTTGTTGCACGAACTCTGGCATTTTCGCGCGTTCCTGCATTTGGCAAGATCTACTACCATGACAAACTTTCGATTTGGGAATCCCTCACGTGGATCATAGCCGGGTTTCGTTTCGTGCGTGTGTTCTACTGCCGAAGTGGGCACTTGCATAAGCGTGCCATCCGTGGACATTAATTCGATGGTCTCTTCTGATTCCTTGCTTTCAGATTTGCCGAAAACTTTTGCCAATAGTGCACCGCCTGCAAGAGTGAGCAGGCCCGCTTTTAGTCCTTGCTCTACAAAGCTGCGTCTGGATTCTTGTTCATTGTCATTCTCCTTTTTCATGGTTCTTTATTTTGTAAACCCTTTTGGTTTCAGCCAACTTAGCAATGACTGATTTGACATCTTCTTATCGATCACTTTTGCATTTGCGAGGGCATTCTTTTTCACTTTCACCGCTTTACCTTCGGCTGTCAGCATCGTGATGTATTCATCATCTTCTTTCTGTTTCTCGGACTTTGCTAATAAGGAGCCTGGGACACTCAAAAAAGGAAGTGCCAGACCAATGCCCAAAAATTTCTTTCGTGAGAGATGAATGTTTTTAGATTCGGATTTCATAATTCATTTGTTTTAAAAGTTCCATAGTCGATTAATATTGAATCCAATAAGGAATTGCTTGTCGGCTAACTTGTTCTCATTAAGAAAGTAATTTGTTTGCGGCAAAATGCGATTGTAGTTTCCAATAAATATCTGAAAGGCGTGCGAGCCAGTTGACATTTCAATTCCCAACGCAAGGCCAGGGTTATTTGAGAAATCGCCTAAGGGTTGATTGTAGTCAATCAGAATAGCAGTCTTATCGCTGATGTTTACTTTTCCGCCCAAAGCAACAGCAAACAAGTTGTTTGATTGCGAGGGATCAACAAGGTTGTAATGAGAAAAGCTTGGTGCAACCTGAAGTGATATGGATTGATTAAATCTTCGCATGATCAACAATTGACCAAAGTAGGAGAAGCGGTCTGAGCTTTTCGGAAAAAAAGAGGCCTCTCTCGCGTCAATTGCCGTATTGCCATAGAAAGTTAAACTCACCGGAATTTTTCCAGAGCGTGTTTGACGGATTAAGCCCACTTTAATATTAAAATCCTGCAAACGATAATCTTTGGTCGTTCCAAAACCGAGCGTAATGTTGTTTGAGATTGAATATGCTAGAGCTATTCGAATATTGGATGGCCCCCAAAATCCAGCCAAGTCATTGCTACCACTGTTTATCAGGCCAAAGCGGTGTTGAATGTCGAACTGCAAAGTTTTTGTAGGATTCAGAACGCCCGTGACGTTGTCAATCAACCACGCACTTTGAAAGGCAGCGCGCTGTGGTTTGTCCTTTTTTTCTGAGAGTGAATCAGCTTCTTGCGCAAACAAGTTTATGCTGAGCAACACAGGAAGTAAAACAGACAATATATTGAAGCGTTTCATGATTGTATTATTTTAGGTTTATTAATTATTTTTTGCGCCTTCATCGATCCATTTCCGAATCAAAGCAAGGTTTAGTGGCGATAAAGGTGTTGATGGTGGCATTGATTTGCCATCTTCGCTAATGCGCTCGAGCATTTGCACTAATTCACTTTCTTCCGAGTTACCTGGAACAACGCCTTCTT
Organism: Cyclobacteriaceae bacterium; assembly: GCA_013140555.1. Taxonomy (GTDB): domain Bacteria; phylum Bacteroidota; class Bacteroidia; order Cytophagales; family Cyclobacteriaceae; genus ELB16-189. Next base: position 6,550 of record JABFSO010000053.1, read on the forward strand.
CATCTTCTGTTAGTGAACCGTATGCAAACTCTTTTCGTAGATCTGGCTTCACATTGCCGGGATTATGACAACCCGCACATTGCGAACTTAGGATTGGCTGAATATCCAATGCAAAAGAAATATTATCTTTTACCACTGGAATTTCCTCAGACAACTTATCATTTTCGCACGCAGCCAACAGCACCAGAAGCCCTGTCATTACACTATTTAGATTTTTCATAATTCTAAAATTTTGGTTAAACATCATTTCAAATATCTGGTCACATTATTTTTTCGTTACATTTTCATCCCCACCATCGCACCGCCACCTTGTTTTACTTTCCATGCGCTGTTCAATAGAAATGCACCACGCGTGACCACCTTGTCACCATGTGATAACCCGCTGAGTATTTCTACTTCGCGTTTATTTTGGATGCCAATGTCCACCATGCGCTGCTCGAACATACCGTCAGGTGTTTCCACCCAAACGATTACATTGTTTTCCAAAAGCAAGGCGGATTTGGGAATTACCAAGGTCTCTTTTCTGTTGCGCTTCAGGTAGACATACACCATCATGCCCGGCTTATAATTGCCTTTTGTGTTGTTTACTTTGATGCGCACAAGATTGATCTTCGTATTGTCTTCTAACCTTGGATTATCATACACGATCTCACCCTTGATGCGCTCACCCGGAAAAGCTTCAAACTCTACTTCGAGCGTAGGAGACTGTTTCAGATAATTGACCTCATTGCTGTACAATTGTGATTCGATCCACAAACTGTTTAAGTCTGCCAGTCGGAACAAAGGACTACCGATCTCTACATATTCTCCTTCTCGCACAAGAAGTTCTGACAAGTATCCACTGCGATTACTGTAGAAGGTTATCAAAGGCGAAATTGTTTTTGTTTTCCCAAGTTCATCAATCTGCCTGTCAGAGAGTGTCCATAACGCCAGCCGCCTGCGGGATGCTTCGACCATCCGTTGGGTGATCTCTTTTTGAGTTGATGCAGTTTTATTTTCATCTATAGCCAGCAGGTATTCATTTTCGTATGACAAAAGTTCTTCGCTATAGATGCTGTATAAAGGGTCTCCATTTTTTACATACGTGCCGGGATTACGTGCAAACAATTTGTCAACCCTACCTTTTACCCTCGCACTGATCACATTGATAGCTCGTTCATCTATGACTGCGGTGCCTATCAATGTAGTTTCTTCATATATTGTTTTGATCGCAGCCGTATCTATCAGCAAATTGATCACCACTCGATCCTGGTCGCTCAGTGTAAGCATGGCATCATTTCCTTCATCATGGCCCTGATGTAACTGCTCTGATTTTTTGTCACATGAAGCACCAAGAATGAGTAACAACAGATATATGCAGATTTTATTCATTTGTTATTCCGGTTTAACCAAACTTTCGCGATCCATTAAATACCCGGCATCTAATGCCACTTCATCGTCCGCTTGCAATCCACCTAGTACAACCACGCGCCCTTGCGAAACAGGGCCAAGTTTTACAAATCGGATTTCCAATATGTGAGCGCCCTCCTCCGTTTGGCTAACTTTTTTCCACACCGCTTGTCTTCCGCCTAAATAGAGAATGCTGGAGGCGGGCAACGTCAATGATTCCTTTGTTTTTGACAAGATGGTAGCTTCTAATAGGGAGTTGATACGCAAGCTGCTGCTTGGGTTAGGCAGATACACCCTCACCTGGATAAACTTCTGGCTGGAAGTATATTGGGGTTCAATAAATCGTATAACTGTACTGAATGGTTTTTCTGGAATTAACTCGCTGACCACTGTTACACTATCATTAAGTATTATCTCATCCTGATGAAGATTGTCCACCGATAAAATACCCCACACTTCACGCAAATCATTTATCCAAAAGAGTGTTTGCCCTGCTGAAACGTATGTTCCTTCGCGGATGGGACCAGATGATGAAGACATAGAAGATGAGGCTGATTTTTCCTGGGACCCCGAGCCCATACCACCACCCATTTTACTGCTTCCCGATGCAGAAGTCATAACAGGTTTTGAAGACGAGACCTGACTGGATGGATTGTAAAAGATATATCCGTCATAAGCGCTGTAGATGGAAAGTGTAAAGAGTGTTTTGCCTGACTCGATAATTTGCTTTATCTGGGCATCGGTTATTCCCAGAAGTTTAAGTTTGTGGGCGGCATGTTTTGTGATTTCACCATCAGGGTCAACTTTATGTGCATACAAGAGTTCTTCCTGATTGGTGTTAAGGTCTGGACTGTAAAGTTCCAGTATCTTGTCGCCTTTGTGCACAAATTGATTTTCATATTTTACATACAGCTTTTCAATGCGACCACTTACTCGTGCAGCTACCTGGTTGCTCCTACGTTCGTCAAGGGAAATAAATCCATAGGCGTTGATCGGACTTGATTGAAGTTGCTTTATAGGCTTTACAATTGTCTGACTTGAAATAACTTTCCAGTTAGTTGGCTCTGCGGAAATGGAAAGGGCTTTCATGTTTGCTTCTCCTTCCGGGTGAGATCCATGCTTGTTGTGCTCATCATGCAGCTGTTTTTGACAGCCGTAAATGAATATTGATAAGCCAAGGGTTATATAGAAAATAGTCTTTCTCATGATTTTATTCTTCAATGTCTAATATTTTAAGCTTTCCGGTTTTCTTTAACTCATACTCCCTGACAACCTGGTAGAACACTGGCAATACCACTAACACGAAAAGTGTAGAAGTCACGAGTCCAAAAACAAAAGGGATGGCAATGGGCTTCATCACATCACTGCCGGTGCCCGTGGAAATCAATACCGGAATTAATCCAAGGATGTTAGCCAGGACGGTCATCAACAAAGGACGTACGCGCGGTACAGCGCCATTGAAAATAGAATCTTGCAAGTCTTGCTTATCAATGGACTCGTTGGCTGCATTCTTTCTCTCCACCAACTGTTTGATGGAGCCGTTCATGTAGGCGATCATCAACACACCCGTTTCCACGGCTACGCCAAACAAGGCAGTGAAGCCTACCGCCACTGCTACCGAAAAATTTATGTTGTAGAAGTATAGCGAATACACACCTCCCACTAAAGCCACCGGAATGCTCGTGAAAACAATAATCACTTCACGAAATGTGTGGAACGTGATATAGAGAATGAAACCGATAACAAGGAGTGTGATCGGGATAATGATCATAAGGCGCTTCTGAGCGCGTACCTGGTTTTCGTACTGACCACTCCATTGAATAAAATATCCCTTAGGAAGTTTTTTGAATTCCTCTTCAATTTTTGCCTTGGCTTCATTCACCACGCTACCCATATCACGACCACGCACATTGAATAACACGGTACCTCTTAGCCGGGTATTCTCTGAGTTGATCATTGGAGGGCCTTCATTCACAAAAATCTCTGCTACTGAAGAAAGTGGCACTACCCCGTAAGACACTGTTTGCACAGGCACGCGCTTAATTTCATCTAGATCATTTCGGTAGTCTTGTGCCAGGCGCACAGTGACAGTAAATCGTTCTCTGCCTTCAACTGTGTTCGTTAAAATCATACCACCCAGGGCAGTCTCAATCACCATGTTCACATCTTCCACACTTAATGCATATCGTGCGATTGCCTCACGGTTGATTTTAATATTTAGGTATTTTCCTCCGGTGAGCTGCTCCAAATAAAGATCAGTCAGCCCATCAATGCCTCTTAGGGCCTTTTCAATTTGTGCCGTAAGGGTGAAAACAGAATCAAGGTTGGAGCCGAACACTTTTACACCTACATCGGTGCGGATGCCCGTGGAAAGCATGTTGATCCGGTTTATGATAGGCTGTGTCCATCCAACAACCACTCCGGGAATCCGGACACGTTCGTTCATCTCAGCAATAAGTTTTTCTTTTGTCATTCCTTCCCTCCATTTCGATTTTGGTTTGAGTACCACAATGGTTTCAATCATAGACATGGGTGAGTTGTCAGTAGCCGTATAAGCTCGGCCTGCCTTGCCTAGCACATTCTCTACTTCAGGCACGCTTTTCAAAATCCTGTCCTGGATTTGAATGATGCGCTTGGCTTCTGCATTGGAAACATCCGGCAAGGTTACCGGCATCATCAGGAGTGAACCTTCATCCAGCGGAGGCATGAACTCTGTGCCGAGGTTGAGTATGGACGGTATGCTGGCGGCCACCAACACAATACAGACAGCAAGCGTAACATATTTGAACCGCTGGCAAAGGCGGATAACAGGTGTATAGATTTTTACAAAAAAGTTAGAAACCGGATTTCGGCTTTCGGGAGTCAGTCGACCCTTCACAAATACACGGGCCAGCATGGGTGAAACCGTAACCGCCAGTAAAGCAGCTCCGATAAGCGAAAATGTCTTTGTGAGAACGAGTGGAGTAAATAGTTTTTTCTCCTGGCCCGTAAGAAACAGAATTGGCGCGAACGAAATGATCATGATGATAACAGAGAAGAATACCGAGCGCCCTACAGCCTTGGTAGACTCTTCAATAATCTTCACGCGTTCCTCTTCCGAAATCTCACGCGTGTTACCGATCCGTTCTTTTTCTATTTTACTCATGGTCTTTATTTTTTTGAAGCACCCTGTTGGTTAATGAACGATACGCATTTTCGGCAATGACAATCCCTGGATCCACTACATCCCCAACCGCTAACGCGATGCCACCCAATGACATAATGTTGGAGGTGACACCGAACAATCTCATTAAAATAAAACCTATCAGCACGGAGAGCAGGATGGCAGCAATGGCCACTATTCCGCTTCTGAAATGAAATAGGAAGAGTATTACCGTCACCGAAACGATCAGGATTTCCTGCCAAAGGGAGTCTGTCAAAGTAGCAATAGAATCGTTGATAAGACCACTGCGATCATAAGCTATATGAAATGTAACGCCCTGCGGCAGTCCCTTTTCAAACTCCTTGATGCGGGTTTTTACGTTTTCGATTACATCTTTCGCGTTCTGCCCGTAGCGCATTACCACGATGCCGCCCACTGCCTCACCCTCACCATTCTCTTCGATGATGCCCAGACGTAGCTCTCCGCCCATTTGTACATGCGCTACATCTTTCAGGCGAATGGGAATAGAACGGTACGTTCCTACCGAAATATTCTCAATGTCTTCTACGGTTTTAATGTAGCCCAGCCCACGGATCATGTAGCCCATGTCGTTCATTTCAAAGAGACTGCCGCCTACATCCCTGTTGTTATTGGTAACAGCTTTCGCTACGTCCATCAGCGGCACCCCAAAGTAGATAAGCTTATGCGGGTCAATGGCTACCTGATATTGCTTCTGAAGCCCTCCATATGAAGCCACTTCGCTAACACCGGGCACGTTTTGCAAAGCAAACTTCACATACCAATCTTGCAGCGCACGCAGCTCCCCTAAGTTGTAACCTTCACCCTTTAGCGTGTACCAAAAGATGTGGCCAATGCCAGTACCATCCGGGCCAAGGGTTGGAGTGATTCCAGGGGGAAGAAATTTTTGAGCGTAATTTAACCGCTCTAATACGCGGGTGCGCGACCAATAGATTTCTGCATCATCTTCGAAAATCACGAAGATGAAACTCATACCAAACATAGAAGCAGCACGAATGGTCTTGATTTTCGGAATGCCTTGAAGGTTGGTGACCAATGGATACGTGATCTGGTCTTCCATGATCTGCGGGTTGCGCCCCATCCATTCCGTGAACACGATCACTTGGTTTTCGGAGAGATCGGGCAAGGCATCTACTGGTGTCTCTTTGATGGAGTAAATTCCGCCAATAGTGATCATCACAATCCCGATCAGTAC
>JABFSO010000413.1 GCA_013140555.1 Cyclobacteriaceae bacterium
TCAAAGACCTGATGCGCAACAGCAAGGCGATGGGATGCTTTTATGTGGAGTCGCCTGCCATGCGCATGTTGTTGGGTAAGTTGCGCTGCTCCGATTATCTTACACTAGTGGCGGCAAGCTCCATCATTCGTCCGGGTGTTTCCAGTTCCGGCATGATGAAGGCATACATTGAGCGATTTCATATTACGCAAAAAGGCGGAAGCTATGAATCAATTCATCCGATCATGGATGAGTTGATGCGCGAAACATACGGGGTGATGGTGTATCAGGAAGATGTGATTCGGGTGGCGCATTATTTTGCGGGGCTCACACTTACCGAAGCGGATGTGCTGCGCAGAGGCATGTCGGGCAAGTATCGTTCGCGCGAAGAATTTCAGCGCGTGAAAGATCGTTTCTTTGAAGGGTGCCGCGAAAGAAAATACGATCCCAAAATTACCGAGCGTGTGTGGTTTGAGATTGAAAGTTTTGCCGGATACTCTTTTGCCAAAGGGCATTCGGCCAGCTATGCCGTAGAAAGCTATCAAAGTTTGTACCTGAAAGCACACTACCCGCTGGAGTTTATGGTGGGCGTGATTAACAATTTCGGTGGCTTCTATCGCACTGAGTTTTATTTTCACGAAGCACGAATGAATGGAGGTAATATTCAAGCTCCGAGTGTGAACCACAGCGATTACCTCACTACCATTGAAGGTGATGAAATTTACATTGGATTCATTCACATCAAAAGTTTAGAAGCAAAACTCGGGCAAGCCATTCCCCTGGAGCGCCAAAAAAAGGGTGACTATAAAAGTGTTGAGAATTTTTTGAAGCGTAACCCAACGATTGGCTTAGAGCAACTTCGCATTTTAATTCGGCTGGGATCTTTTCGCTTTACCGGAAAAACAAAACAACAATTGCTGTGGGAGAGTATGTTGTACTTTGGAAATTTAAAAGCTAAACCCACGACCACCATCGATTTGTTTGATACTGAACCGAGTGAATACCCATTGCCCTCTTTGCAGCGCAACGCATTTGAAGATGCTTTTGATGAAATCGAGTTGCTGGGTTTTCCGTTGTGCAATCCGTTTGACTTACTGGCGAGTAAAGAGTATGGCAACGTGCGCGCAAACGAACTACATCAGTACAAAGGGAAAAGTGTTCATATTGTGGGGTACATCATCACCACCAAAGATGCCCGCACCATGCGTACCAAAGAGCACATGGCCTTTGGTACTTTTTATGATGTGCATGGCGATGTGTTTGACACGGTACACTTCCCACAATCTGCCCGACAGTTTCCTTTTCGCGGCCGCGGCTTTTACAACCTGAAAGGAAAAGTGATTGAAGAGTTTGGCGTGTATGTGATTGACGTAAACTGGATGGACAAACTGCCGATGATTAACAAGCGGGGTGATAAAGCTTTCGCGGAATCATTGGCAAGCACGCCATAGATCGACATCAACTCACGGCATCCATGCATAACCGTTTCTGGATTTCCAGAGAAAATATTTTTCTAACAAAACTTTGGTGAAATCATAAATCACATTGGGTAGCATGATGGCAAAAGCGCGAGGCTTAAACAGGTGATTAGAAAATATCAACACTTCTTTTTTTCCAGCGTCCATAATACAAAGCCCCGCAATTTTTCCCCAAGCCTTTCGCTTCAGATCAATTCTTCCAGCTGCAGTACGCACAATATTTTCAGCCACAATTTTTCCTGTTTCATCAGAAGGGTAACCGGTTTTAGGAGCAGAGAACGGAATGTTTTTACAGGTAAAAGGCAAGTCCACCTGTACGGCAATGCCGGCAGCCCACACATTTTTGATCTGCTTATGTTGATAGCTGTCGTCTACCGGTATGTAGCCATTGGCTGTTGGCGTGAGCGAGGGCGAATGTTGCACAAAATCAACACCAATAAATGGAGGCATCAATTGCGTAAGGTGACTGGGCAGCACCTCACCGGTGGAAAGTATCACACTGGTAGGCGTTACTTCTTTGATGGCCACTTGCGTGCGATAGTGGATGTGGAACATTTTCATAAATGTTTTCAACATCGTTTCCCCCAAGGGCATTCCATCAATGCCAAAGTGTCCAAGATAATCTTCGGGTGTTACCCAGTATAAATCCACTTTTTTGCGGATGTTTTGTTCTCGCAACCATTTTTCCACATTAAATAAAAACTCATAAGCTGCACCCATGCAACCGGCATTTTGTGTAGCACCGATCACAATAGGACCGGGGTTCTTTTTAAATTCTTCCAGCGCAGCCCGCAGTTTCATGGCTCCATTGGGCGTGCCCACATAATGAGAGTACTCTGCCACACCGGGTGCTACGTCAAACTTTACTTTGGGCCCTGTAGCCACTACTAAATGATCGTAGTGAAAATCGCCATGATCGGTCTTCACCACCTGCGTGGTTGTGTCTACCGTTAGCGCTTCAGCATGGACAAAGTCAACTCCTTTCTCCGTTAGGATACTTTCTTTTTTAAACGAAATGTCCTTCATCTCCCTTCGTCCGAATGGAACCCAAATCAGCGAAGGGATAAATAAGAACAATGGAGATTTGTCGATCAGAATCACTTTGTGTTGATCTTTACCTTTGCGTTTTATTTCGATGGCGGCTGTCATACCGGCAAAGCTTCCTCCTACTACCACGGTGGTTGTCATATCGTTTTTGTTTTGAATTATGTATCGAAAGTATAAGACAACCGGCAAAAGGTCTGTGATATAAGTTACCAATCAGATATGATTTTAATCAGGAATTGACCATTAAGAACTATGTCTGGTTTTTGGCTATCTACTCAACTAATTCTACTTTCGAAGATTATTACTAATTACGAAAGCGAATGCGTCAACAATTATTGAGTGAAGGAGCGAACGAACTGAGCTACGAAATCCGCGAGATCGTTAAGAAAGCCGAGCAAATTAAAAACCTGGGTCTTCCCATTCAGTGGGAAAATATCGGTGACCCTATTCAAAAGAACCACCAGATTCCCGCGTGGATCAAACAGATCATTGCCGATCTGTCGTTACAAAACGATACGTACAGCTATTGCCCTTCCAAAGGAATTTTGGAAACACGTGAGTTTCTGGCGGCACAAAACAATTCCCGCCAAGGAGCACAAATTACACCGGATGATATTTGTTTCTTCAACGGCTTAGGCGATGCCATTGCCAAAGTGTATCAATACATAGCTCCTACTTCGCGTATCATCGGCCCTTCGCCTGCGTACTCCACACACTCTAGTGCGGAGGCAGCTCATGCCAGTCACGAGCCGCTCACGTATACGCTTGACCCCAACAACAAATGGTATCCCGACCTCGATGATCTTTACAACAAAGTAAAGTACAATCCGAATGTAGTCGGCATATTGATCATCAATCCCGATAATCCTACGGGCATGGTGTATCCGTTGGAAACACTCAAGCGCATTGTAGCCATCGCACGCGAGTTCAATTTGTTTTTGATCTGTGATGAAATTTATTTGAACATCACATACAATGGCGCTCGTGCATACTCATTGGCCGAAGTAATTGAAGATGTACCCGGCATTGCCATGAAAGGCATATCGAAAGAGTTGCCTTGGCCCGGTGCGCGATGTGGATGGATGGAATATTACAACCGCAGCAAAGATGCCGACTTCAATCGCCTGTGTCAGGCAATTGATAATGCAAAGATGATTGAAGTGTGTTCTACCAAGCTGCCACAATTGGCCATTCCTAAAATTTTGGGCGATGCGCGCTTTAAAGCTTATCGCGAAGAAACCAATCAGCGTATCGGCAAACGAAGCAAACTCATTTCAGATATTTTTAAAACAGTTCCTCAACTCACGTTCAACGAAACCTTTGGTGCGTTTTACAACACCATCATTTTCAGAGAAGGCACTTTAAAGCCACATCAGAGAATGAAAATTTCCGATGCGCGAATCAACGCGTTGGTAGAAGAGTGGACGGCTCAGGAGATGCCTCACGACAAACGGTTTGTCTATTATTTGCTTGGCACGAAAGGCGTATGCGTTGTGCCGATCTCTTCATTTTGTTCGGAGCTGCAAGGCTTTCGCGTTACATTGCTGGAAGAAAATGAAGAATCGCTGATCAAAACTTTTACAGCCATAAGAGATGGGATTGTGGAGTATCTTGCATTTGACTAAAGCCTCTACCTAACATTCGTTATTATCAAAATCAAAACTTTTTCTCGGGGTTTGGTTGATTGACATCATAAAATTTCGCCATCTTGCACAAGCACAAGAAAAACAAATGAAGAGTAACACTTTTTTATCTGTTGAAAATCTGACTCAGGGAAGCCTGTTTCACAATTTGATTGTGCTCATTATTGTCAGCATTCTCCGAAAACCGGGGCTGTGACGATTTTGTAAAAGAAATTTGAAACCGTCCCGCCCACAAGCGGGACGGTTTTATTTTATAGCTACTACAACAAACTAACGATTGTTCTAATATGATCGAATATTTTAATGATGACACGGTGCTTTTCCTCGATGGAAACTTTGTGAAGGCCAGCGAAGCGAAAATGAATTTGTTCGGCCAGACATTGCACTACGGTTATGGCGTGTTTGAAGGCATTCGCTCGTACGAAACGGTGAATGGCGTAAAAATATTTAAGCCACGCGCACATTACGAGCGCCTTCAGCGTAGCTGCCAGTTGATGGGCATACCCTTTCATTACACCGTAGATGAGTTGATTCAACTCACTTATCAGGTGATCGAGAAAAACAATCTTTCGAATTCTTACATCCGTCCATTGGTTTTTTGCGGGCCAAACATGGAGCTGACTTCACCCACCGATGTATCGCTCATGATCACGGCTTGGGAGTGCGAACAGCATCCGAACTTAAAGCCAAAGCGAATTTGCATTTCCGCCTACCAACGCCCGAACCCCAAAGCAGTAACAGTGGAAGCGAAAGTATGCGGACTTTATGTCAACTCGATTTTAGCAACTACCGAAGCGAAGAGACGTGGTTTTGATGATGGACTTCTGCTTGACTTAAGTGGCTATGTGGCAGAAGGCCCCGGAGCTAATTTCTTTTATGAAAAGGAGGGAGTGATTTATACACCACCTGCTACCAGCATTCTTCCAGGCATTACCCGCAAGACCGTGCTGGAAATTTGCCGTGAGTTGGAGTTGCCGGTAGAAGAGAAATATTTCAGACCTGAAGAATTATTTGAAGCCGATAGCGCATTCTTCTGCAGCACGATGCAAGAGATCGTGGCCATCGAATCATTTGAGCGTCAGCCGGTGGCTAAAGCGTGGAAAGATTCCATGGGCGCTTTGATTCAAGAGACCTACCGGAATATTGTTTTAGATAAGAGTTACTCGTATGTCATTGTATAGCAGTTAATAGTTAATAGAAACTTGTGAATAGTCGAAAGTCAAAATTGCCATTAACGAATAACTGTTAACCATTAACGATTAGGAATGGAACTAAACAAATACAGCCGCACCATCACCCAAGATCCTACCTTGCCTGCATCGCAGGCGATGTTGTATGGAATTGGATTAACAGAGCAAGATTTAAAAAAGGCGCAAGTAGGAATTGTCAGCACCGGCTTCGATGGCAACACGTGCAACATGCACTTGAATGCACTCGCACAAGAGGTGAAGACGGCCGTGTGGGATCAGGAGTTGGTGGGATTGATATTTCACACCATTGGCGTAAGCGATGGAATTTCCAATGGCACCGAAGGCATGCGCTATTCATTGGTGAGCCGCGAAGTTATTGCCGACTCTATTGAGACTGTGTGCGGAGCTCAATACTATGACGGTGTGATTGCCGTAGTAGGTTGTGATAAAAATATGCCCGGTTCGGTGATGGCCATGGGGCGATTGAACCGTCCGGCCATCATGGTGTATGGTGGCACTATTGCCGGTGGACATTACAAAGGAAAAGAGTTGAACATCGTTTCTGCGTTTGAAGCGCTGGGCGAAAAAATTCAAAGCAAACTTTCCGAAGAAGATTTTAAAGGCATCATCCAAAATTCTTGCCCGGGTGCAGGAGCATGCGGAGGAATGTATACCGCCAACACCATGGCATCGGCCATTGAAGCGTTGGGTATGGCATTGCCCTATTCGTCTTCGAACCCAGCATTGAGCCCAGAGAAATCGGCTGAATGTATCGAAGCGGGAAAAGCCATTCGTTTGTTGTTGGAAAAAGATATCAAGCCACGTGACATCATGACTTTGAAGGCATTTGAAAATGCTATCACGATTGTGATGATCTTAGGTGGATCGACCAATGCTGTGTTGCACTTAATCGCCATGGCGCAATGTGTAGGCCTTAAAATCACGCAAGAAGATTTTCAACGCATTTCAGATAAAACGCCACTGTTGGCCGATTTGAAACCTAGCGGAAAGTATTTGATGGAAGCACTTCACAAAATAGGAGGTGTGCCATCGGTGATGAAGTATCTATTGCAAAAAGGATTTTTGCATGGCGATTGTTTAACCGTTACCGGAAAGACGATAGCTGAAAACGTGGCGAACGCACGCGATCTGAATTTCGATCAACAAGATATTATTCTTCCAATTGAGCGACCCATTAAAAAAACAGGGCACCTGCAAATCCTCTATGGAAATCTGGCAGAGAAGGGGTCAGTCGCAAAAATTACTGGCAAAGAAGGCGAGCGCTTCAAAGGAACTGCGCGTGTGTTCAATGGAGAGTTTGAATTGATCGATGGCATCCGTTCAGGAAAAATAAAAGAAGGAGATGTAGTGGTGATTCGCAATGTAGGACCTAAGGGCGCACCCGGCATGCCTGAAATGTTGAAGCCGACCAGTTTGATTATGGGCTCGGGCTTAGGTAAATCAGTAGCATTGATTACAGACGGACGTTTTTCAGGAGGCTCACACGGATTTGTGATCGGGCACATTACACCCGAGGCAGCCGATGGTGGTTTGTTGTCATTAGTAGAAGATGGCGATTGGATTGAGATTGATGTGAAGAAACATCAAATTAATTTGTTAGTTGATGAAAAGACACTTGCTATTCGCAGATCGCTGTACAAAGCACCTGCACCGCGCGCTACGAGTGGCGTGCTATTTAAGTATTCAAAGCAAGTAAAAACAGCGGCAGAAGGTTGTGTAACGGATGAAAATTAACTCTGAGCGCTATCTACGTTCATTGCGGTGAAAATCAAACCGCTGAGCAGCGCAAAGAAATTAAAATAAAGAATGACGATGGTAGCAACTGAGATTGAAAAACGAAATGAGGTGGAGGTAAAGACTCCTGTAAAAATTACCGGATCAGAAGTATTGTTGCGTTGCCTTGTGGAGGAAAAAGTGCAACATATTTTTGGCTATCCCGGTGGCGCGATCATGCCGGTGTACGATGCACTCTACAGCTACGCAGATAAACTTACACACTTATTGGTGCGCCACGAGCAAGGTGCTATTCATGCAGCACAAGGATATGCCCGTGTGTCTGGAAAAACCGGAGTCGTGTTTGCTACATCAGGCCCAGGTGCCACCAACTTAGTAACAGGTCTAGCTGATGCGTTGATTGATTCAACTCCAGTTGTGTGTATCACCGGACAAGTATTTGCACATTTGTTAGGAACCGATGCTTTTCAGGAAATCGATGTGATCAACACCACCTTGCCAGTAACGAAATGGAATGTGCAGGTAACGGAAGCGAAAGACATTGCTCCTGCTATTGCGAAAGCTTTTTACATAGCCTCAAGCGGACGACCAGGCCCTGTGTTGGTAGACATTACCAAGAATGCACAAAATGAATTGATTGAAGAATCAACCTATGCGCCTTGCACTTCTGTGCGCACTTACAAGCCGAAACCCGTATTGCAGCCGGAACAAATTACGGCTGCTGCCGGATTGATCAACTCCGCGAAGCGGCCTTATCTATTGGTGGGACAAGGAATATTATTATCAGGCGCTACGAAGGAGTTAATTGCTTTTGCAGAGAAGACCGGAATTCCGGTGGCGAGTACACTATTAGGTTTGGGTGGATTTCCTACAGACCATCCGAATTATGTCGGTTACTTAGGAATGCATGGCAACTATGGCCCCAATATCAACACCAATCAATGCGATGTGTTGATTGCCGTGGGCATGCGCTTCGATGATCGCGTGACGGGCAACGTGAGCAAGTATGCTAAGCAAGCCAAGATTGTGCACATTGATATTGACAAAGCGGAAATCAATAAGATCATTAAAACAGATGTATCGGTTCATGCTGATGCAAAAGAAGCATTGGTTGAATTAACGAAGCAATGTTTGCCTTCTAAATTTCCGGATTGGACAGAAAGCTTTCGCAAACTGAATCAGGAAGAGTTTGAGAAAGTAGTTGAGAAAGAAATCAAAGACACGAAGAGCCTGAAGATGGCGGAAGTGGTGTACATGCTTTCGCAACTAACCAAAGGCGAAGCAGTAGTGGTGACGGATGTGGGCCAACATCAGATGGTCACTTCACGCTACTATCAATATAAAAATCCTCGCACCAATATTACTTCTGGTGGCGCAGGCACAATGGGTTTTGCTTTGCCGGCTGCGCTTGGCGCGAAAGTAGCAGCACCCCATCAACAAGTAGTGGCCATTATCGGGGATGGTGGTTATCAAATGACCATTCAAGAGTTGGGTACCATCATGCAGTATAAAATTCCGGTAAAGATTTTAATTCTGAACAATAATTTCCTGGGGATGGTACGCCAATGGCAACAGCTATTTCATGGCAAGCGCTATTCGTTTACTGAAATGGATAATCCTGACTTTGTTAAGATTGCGGACGCGTACAAAATTCCGGGCGCAAAAGTGACAGAGCAAAAAGATTTGGAAGAGGCGTTGAAAAAAATGTTGGCGGCTGAGACTTCTTACTTTTTGGAAGTAGTGGTAGAGAAAGAAGACAACGTGTTTCCGATGGTGCCTGCAGGAGCGGGAGTATCAGAAGTGATTTTAGAGATACCGAATAAATAGTTGCTGGTTACTGATTGCCCGATACCGGCAACTAGAAACTAGAAACTTGTAACAAGTTAAGAGATGAAACAAGATTTTACATTGGATTTGCTGGCGGACAATAATTTTTCTGTGTTGAACAGAATTATTAATGTACTGAACCGCAGACGTGTGCGCATCAAAAAAATGATGGCATACGAAAGTGAAAATGATTTTCGAAAAGGGGGTGCTATTCTGTTGGTATTCACCACATCCGATATTCTTGAAAAAGTATTGGCGCAACTCGAAAAATTGATCGAGGTGGAAAGTGTGCGTGCCAAAGAAGGCAGCGATTTGTATTTTGAACTAAGTGAACGTATTGTAGATGTAGATTAACTAAAAAGTTTGCACGCACTTAATAGAACGCTGGCGGCAGGGATAGTAGCGGAAAGCCCACAGGGGTGCGCCTCGCACCACGAGGACTTGTAGCGGATAGCCCGGGTGCCGCCCAAAGAAAAATGAAATGTGTAAGTGAATCGAAAAGTGAATAATTGAACAGAAATAAATTTTGAATTCTTTTTAATAAACATAATAAACTAAAACTATGGCTAAAATTAATTTCGGTGGGACTGTTGAAGAAGTAGTAACCCGCGAGGAGTTTCCGATGGAGAAGGCAGTGGAGGTATTGAAGAATGAAACAATTGCAATTGTAGGATATGGTGTGCAAGGCCCTGCACAAGCATTGAACTTACGTGATAACGGATTCAATGTAATTGTGGGTCAGCGTAAAGGATCGAAGACGTGGGACAAAGCGATTGCGCATGGCTGGGTGCCGGGCGAAACGTTGTTTGAAGTAGAAGAAGCTGCCAAGCGCGGAACGATCATTCAGTTTTTGATGAGCGATGCAGGACAAATTGCAACATGGCCTACCATAAAGCCTCACTTGACAAAAGGCAAGGCGTTGTATTTTTCACACGGCTTTGGAATTACATTTAAAGAGCAAACTGGAATTATTCCTCCTGCAGATGTAGACGTAATCTTAGCTGCACCAAAAGGATCGGGCACATCGGTGCGCAGATTGTTTTTGCAAGGCAAAGGTATCAACAGCAGCTACGCGGTGTTTCAAGATGCTACGGGCAATGGAAAAGTCAGAGCGATTGCATTGGGAATTGGTGTAGGTTCCGGCTACTTGTTTGAAACAGATTTTAAAAAGGAAGTTTACTCAGACTTAACCGGTGAGCGTGGCACATTGATGGGCGCGATTGCCGGAATTTTCGAAGCACAATATGAAGTGCTTCGTTCAAAGGGTCACTCGCCTTCAGAGGCATTCAACGAAACCGTAGAAGAATTAACACAAAGCTTGATGCCACTGGTGGCTGAGAACGGCATGGATTGGATGTATGCCAACTGCTCAACTACTGCGCAACGTGGTGCATTGGATTGGAAGAAGAAATTCAAAGCAGCTACATTGCCTGTGTTTCAAGAATTATACGATAGTGTAGCAAGCGGAGCAGAGGCCAAGCGCACAATTGATACGTGTAGCAAGCCAGACTATCGCGAGAAGTTGGCTGAAGAGTTGAAAGAGTTACGCGACAGTGAATTGTGGCAAGCAGGTGCAGCCGTGCGTTCACTGCGCCCTGAGAAAAATAAGGTAGAGGCAAGTATGATCAATTAATAATCAATTGACAATTGACAATGAAAACAGTTGACAAAGTTGCCAATCTGTATTTTGTTACTCCCTCATTGTCAATTGTCAACTTTTCAGAATGGCAGAAGTATTGAATTTACATATCGACATCAACCGGGCGCATCTCGTTTTAAAAAACGTAGTGCTCAAAACACCTTTGCAGTACCATCGCAAGTTGTCAGAGAAATTCGGCTGCGAGGTGTACCTCAAGCGCGAAGACCTGCAAGTAGTGCGCTCGTACAAAATCAGAGGTGCCTACAATTTAATTCAGAGTTTGTCGGAAGAACAACGCCAGCGCGGAGTGGTGTGCGCCAGTGCGGGCAACCATGCACAAGGTGTTGCCTTCTCGTGCAAGCTGTTGAATATAAAAGGCGTGATTTACATGCCGGCCATTACACCGAAGCAGAAAATCAATCAGGTGAAAATGTTTGGCAACGGAATGGTGGAGATTGTATTGATTGGCGATACGTTTGACGAATGCCAGACGCATGCACTGGAATACACAAAACAGAACAACAGTGTTTTTATTCCACCGTTCGATCACGAAAAAGTGATTGAAGGCCAAGGCACCGTTGCGAAAGAAATTTTAGAAGAGCAATCGAATATTGATTATGTGTTTGTCCCTGTTGGCGGTGGCGGACTATCGGCTGGCATGGGAAGTTACTTTGCTACGTACGCTCCACAAATCAAAATGATAGGAGTGGAGCCACAGGGTGCCCCTTCGATGAAAGAAGCGTTGAAGGCAGGTAAGCCGGTGATATTGGATTCGATTCAACGATTTGTAGATGGTGCCTCCGTAAAAAAAGTGGGCGACCGCACCTTTGAAATTTGTAAGGATGCACTGGCTGATATGTTGCTGGTGCCCGAAGGAAAAGTAAGTTCAACGATTCTGCAACTGTATAATGAAGATGCGATTGTTGCCGAACCTGCCGGTGCACTATCGATTGCGGCATTGGAACAATATGCAGAGCAGATCAAAGGAAAGAAAGTGGTGTGCGTGCTCAGCGGAGGCAACAACGACATTGATCGGATGCAGGAGATCAAAGAAAGATCTCTTTTATATGAAGGATTGAAACATTATTTCATCGTGCGCTTTGCGCAACGTCCGGGAGCGTTGAAAGAGTTTGTCAATCACATCCTTGGCCCGAATGATGATATTGTCCGTTTTGAGTTCATTCAAAAACACAACAAAGAAACCGGTCCTGCGCTGATTGGCATTGAAGTAAAATCCAAAGATGATTTCAACTTTTTGATTGAACGAATGAATTCACACAAACTGAATTACACGTTGGTAAATCAGAATGAGAACTTGTTTGAATATCTAGTGTAGGCCTAACCCTTAACAAACTTGATTAGTTCCTTTAATTCCTCATTGGAAATAGAGGATTTTTCTGACTTATCATAGATGGATAATAAGAAAACAATATTATCCTGAATGAGAATGTGTGTAATTACTCTCGCGCCACCACTTTTGCCTTTACCCTTTGAGGTGATTGAAAGTCTGATTTTGTAGGAACTCTTGCCTAGATAATCTCCTTGTAATGGTGATTCCGACAACGAGGTTACAAGTTCTTTGAAGTCGTTTTTTAAGGAGGGGAATTTTTTAACTAATCGCTTAAGCTGACGATCAAAGTATGGAATAGTTAAAACTTTATAACTCATCTAATAAGTCTTGTACTGGTCTTGCTTTCAATTTCCCTTGCTTGCTTAAGTTTATTTCTTTT
>JABFSO010000313.1 GCA_013140555.1 Cyclobacteriaceae bacterium
CTACTGTACTCACACCCATCAACGCGGCACCCATTGCAGGACTGAGCATCACTCCGAAGTTGTACAAAACACCTGCAGCCAAGGGCAATGCAATCACGTTGTAGCCCGTTGCCCACGCAAGGTTCTGAATCATCTTCCTGTAGGTAGCTTTCCCGAAAAGGATGAGGTTCACAACATCTTTCGGATTGCTGTTCACCAAAACAATACCAGCCGTTTCGGCAGCAATGTCAGAACCAGAGCCTACTGCAATTCCGATGTTGGCTTGTGCCAGCGCAGGTGCATCGTTCACGCCATCGCCTGTCATGGCTACAAATTCTCCTTTCTCCTGAAGCTCTTTAATCTTTTCCAGCTTTTGATGTGGAAGTACTTCTGCCATAAATCCATCCATACCCAAAGAATCACTAACCTGTTTTGCGACTTCTTTATTATCACCCGTGAGTAACAAAGTTTTGATTCCATTCGCGTGAAGTGTTTTGATCGCCTCCGGAGATTCTTTTCGGATTTCATCCGCCAACGCAATGAACCCCGCTACTTGTTCGTCCTGTAAAACATAGACTACTGTTTCTGCCTGCGTAGATGTGGTGATTGAAGCTTGTAAATTATTCTCCTTTAAATAGCCTGGGCTTACGACCTTCACTGACTTGGCATCAATGATGGCCTGTATTCCTTTACCGGTAAGGGCTTTGAATTCATTGATCGCTGGTAATACCAGTTTAAGCTCTTTTGCTTTCTCTGTAATACCTGTGGCAATAGGGTGCTCTGAATTTTGTTCCAGTGCGGCTGCCCATATCAATACCTGATTACGATCAAACTTTTCGATGAACGATTCAAAGCGTACTACTTTAAATTCTCCCAATGTAAGTGTACCTGTCTTATCAAAAACCAGTGTTGTTATTTTTCGTGAGTCCTCAAATGCAGTTCTGTTTTTAATAAGTAATCCGCTCTGCGCGGAAATAGCCGTTGATCTTGCCACGACCAATGGAACAGCAAGTCCCAGTGCGTGCGGACAACAAATAACAATTACAGTTACCATCCGCTCCATTGCGAACGCGAGGTCTTTTCCAACAACCAGCCAAACAACAAAAGTAAGTGCTCCGGAAACAAGTGCAATGATGGTGAGCCAACGTGCCGCCTGATCCGCCAATAGTTGCGTTTTTGATTTGCTGTTTTGTGCGTCCTGAACCAGTTTGATTACCTGTGCGAGATAGGAGTCTTTACTTTCATGTGAAACTTCCACTTTAATTGAACCATTCCCGTTGATTGCACCTGCGATCACCTTTTCACCTTTTGTTTTCTCCACCGGCTTCGACTCACCGGTCAGCATGGATTCATTCAGGTAACTTGTTCCTTCTATGATAATTCCGTCAGCCGCTATTTTTTCTCCTGGCTTAATAAGGATAATGTCTCCCGCTTTTAACGTTTCTGTTTTTACATCTGTTATTTGGTCACCTTTTATAAGATGTGCTTCGGAAGGCATAAGCTTCACAAGTAATTCAAGCTCACGTGAAGCACCCATGATTGATTTCATTTCAATCCAATGGCCTAATAACATAATCAGGATCAATGTTGCCAGCTCCCAGAAAAAATCCATTCCTTTTAGACCAAGCACAATGGCTACACTGTACACGTAGGCTACGGTAATTGCTACGGCAACCAGCGTCATCATGCCAAGAGCCTTCGCTTTCAATTCATCTTTCAATCCCACCAGGAACGGCCATCCTCCATAAAAATAAACAACAGTCGCCAGTGCCATCAGGAGATAGGATGATCCGGCAAACGACCAGCTTAACTTAAGCCAATGCTGGATCATGGGTGATAATGCCATGATTGGAATGGTAAGCGCCAGCACGATATAAAATCGCTTTTTGAAATCGTCAATCATTACTTCATGATGCGCATGACCACCACCGTGTTCGGAGTGTTTATCTCCATGACCTTGCATGCTTTCTATGTATTGATCTGCATGTTGAGCTTGTTTGTGTCCGGCATGTGGATCGACTGATGTTGTTAGGGGAATCAATTCCATTCCGCACTTGGGACATTTGCCGGGGGCGTCCTTTACCACTTCGGGGTGCATGGGGCAGGTAAACTGGTTGGTTTTATTAACTGATGCTTTCATTGTTAGCGATTTTAATAAGCAAGGGTTTACGAAGTCAAATTGGAATCACTCTTTCCTCTCAGCAAAAAAAAGCTTACCCAATAAACGAGGAGAGGTACTATCATAAATTGCAAGACTGGAGAAATGCCAACATTGGCAACGGGAACTATGGGCATCGTTGTGGCATAGGTCCAATCTCCAGCATTTATATGAAGGATTTCAGATACCGCGGCACCGGTTCCGCCAACAAGCACGACACACACAATCCGTGGCATTGATAACCTGCTTACCCAGTAGAGATCTTTAAGTATCAATGAAAATATGGAATATAAAAGAATGAGCATGATGGCATCCGCTATGGAAGCTAGTGCGAGAATAGAAAAGCTGTTAATTGTATAAAGGTGCCCTTGATACAGTGGCGCATGCGATGTCTCCCAAATAAAATTTACTGCAAAGCCTATGCCTAGCATTGCAACCATAAACTTTCGAAATAGCAGTCTACGGATTGTCCTTTGAAGATTATAAACGTAGCAAGCTCCTGCTATAGCTAGTGCAATAGTTGGTACAATAAAAAGCTTAGGTGTCAACTCGATCATTGGCAGTAGGAAGGCTATTTTATCTCAAATGGAATTGTCAGTTTAATTTTTTCCCAACTGATTGAAAGTAAACCCTTATTGTCCGACTCCTTGGATATTTCATACGAAAGTCTTTCCTGGGTGACCGTAAGATTTTTCGGCATAACTTCTACTCTTACCAAGTCATCTATCTTGTCATATTCATCTGTCAGGTGCTGCTCCCAATTTTTGTTGATGATGACTGTCCATTTTTCTTTGCCTGGTATAGTGAAAATAGCATACTTGCCTGCCGGAATGGTCTTGTTGCCGATGACCATATCTTTATTGAATTCCCAATTGGTGGCGCTGTGCGCTCCTGTGACCCATACATCACCATAAGGAATAAGTCCACCCCAGATTACTCTGCCGCGAACTGCCGGTGCATGATAATGGATCATCATGTGGGCTTCTCCAATTTGGGCATGTACTTCTTTGGGAATGCTTTTCTTTATAGTGTCTTGTGCTACAGTTGCCCTGGCATGATCATGCTGGCCAAATGCAGCGAATGAAATGAATGCAAATAAAATGGTGACATTTTTCATAGATTTAATTGATTAATTTTTTCAACGTTCGGGAAGAAATAACATAAAGGGTAAAACCAGAGATAACCGTAAGTAATCCAAACACAGATAAAATTCTTAATAGCCAGTTGTTAAAGTTGTCGCGACCGGCATAGTCCATCGTATGGAACATCCATAAAAAGTCAAATGCCCGCCATTGGTCATGGCGAATGGATTGAAACGTTCCAAGTTCGGCACTTACATACACTGTACAATCCGGATTTTTAAAACTTACCGCCCAGGCAGGCAAAGGCTTTTCGCGGTATTCGTGATGACCATCGGTCAGCTCCAGGTAGTGCACTTTGCTAACTTCTGCGCCAAGGACCACTTGTTCTTTTGCTACGGCAACTCCTTCGTCTTTAGTCAACGCTTTTTTCACCTCGCCTGTAGCTGCATCTGCCAATGCATAGTGAACGTGATGGTGCATGCCTTCGCCTACGTGACCTGAGAAATAGGCAATCTGGTATACAGGATTGCCCAACACACGAATGAGATGGACAGAATGAATGGAATCAACTGTCTGTGTTTGCTTAAGTTTTTCAATAGCATCCGTAGGTGACACGGTGGAAACATTGGCAGAAATAAACGCGGGTGATTTTCGCATGTGATCGCCATGCACACTGTCTATGTCGTTCCAACTAAAGTATAGGCCACTGATCGTCCAGCCCAGAAACTGGATGCCAATAAATAAACCAAGGTAACGATGGATTCTGCGGATGAACAGGTTTTTGTTTTTAATCATAGTATCGGTATTGAGATTCGCTGAAAACTACAGAATACAAAATTCTGCCGGGTGTTAAATGGTGTAGTGTGCATTTCTTCCAGGCACTTTATACGCCTGAAATCTTTCGCAAAGAGTATGGACATCGATGCTTCGGTGTATTGCCTGATCTGCAAGCCGCTGCATTTGGTTGGACCCTTATCGGAGAATGTGCCGAGAACCAAGTGTCCGCTGGGTTTAATGCCCTGCTTCACAATGGCAAGATATTTTATAATCTGGATTTCTGTTGTTAAAAAGTGGAAGGCCGCCCGATCATGCCAGAAATCGTATTTACGTTGCGGCTCAAAGTCCAAAATGTCCTTCTCTATCCAGGTAATTACCGATGCCTTTTCTCCCAACCTCACTTTCGTGCGTTCAATGGACTTACCGGAAATATCAAGCACCGTAATATCCGAATAGCCTAGTTCCAACAGCGCATCTACCAAATGGCTATCGCCACCACCAATATCAATGATGCTGGCAGTCTGCGGCAACTTGAACAGATTAATGAAGTCAACCGATGTTTGTGGATAAGGTTGAAACCAACTGAAGTCCGATTCTGCCTTGGTTTCGTAAATTTTTTCCCAGTGAGCTTTATGATTATGCATAGAACGTTTATTTCGTATTGATGATAAGCACTGGCCTTTCATACTCGGCTACGAACTTCTCTGCCGGTCCAGATGAAACAGCTCTGATCAAGGAGTTCTTGCCATGGGTAGTCAATACTACCAAATCAGCATCCAGGTCTACTGCCACTTTTTTAATCCCAGCTTCCTCGTTGCAAATGGAAAATTCGACTGGGCTCTTTGATCCTTTGGTGAGTTGTTCTATTCTTCCCTGTAGTGCATTGGTTTCTTCGGCTGTCAACGGCTTGCTAACACAGAGGAGATGGATAACGGCATTCCATCGGCATGTTACGTGATCCAAAAACGCAAGCGCTTCCTGTTCTCTTTCTTCAAGGGTTGTGACAAAAACTACTGTCTGGATTTTGAAATCGGTAACGGCTGTCTTGATGATTAATACCGGCAGAAAGGTATGACGAATCATCTGAAGGGTGAGGGAGCCTAAAAATATCCTCCTGATTCCGCTGATGCCTTGCGATCCCATGATTATCAAATCGATGGAAAATGCTTCCGCGTGCTTTTCAACCTGTTTCCAATCTTCGTCTAGTACCAAAGCCGACTTGGCGGAAATGCCTTGTTGCTCAGCCGCTTTTACGAGTTGATCGAGCCTGGCTCTTGCCGGACCGCTACAGTCATGATGCTGGTGCCCTTCATGAGAACCACCTCCATGCATGGTCATGTGTCCTCCTGTTGGTTCAGGGGCATGCAAGTGAAGAAAATAAATCTCTGCATTGGTTTTCATAGCGATGATAATGGCAATGTCCGCGGCAGCTTGAGCGCACTCTGAAAAATCGGTGGGAACAAGTATTCTCTTCATTCAATTTCAAATTTGCATTGTTGTTGGATTACCATAATACCGTTAGACCAGCACCATATTTATAGTCCGAATCGTAAGACGCGTGAATATAAAATCGCTTGGCAATGTTATAGTCAAAATCAATGTTGTATTCCCAATCAGAGTTGCCTACCAGGCTTAATCTTAATCGCCTTGTAATAGGCATATCGTTTCGCGAAAGCTGAAACCGAACATTCCCCCGGTGGTCAACGCGTAACTCAGATTGCACAAACATGGGTAACAAGTAGCGCACACCCAACACGCCAACCCTGCGGTCAACCAGCTTTCCATTTTCTACAACCTGAAAAGTGTTACGAATGTCAGCACCTGCGTATACCGAAAGGAACTGGCGCTTGCCCAGGAATCGTTGGTAGTCGGGTTGAAACTCGTATTGATTCTTGTAGCTCACCCGATAAGTAGTGCCGAGAATTCCACGATTTCCTACAATGTTGGCAAATCCAAACACAGCATCAGATGCAATTTTTGTCTGACCCCAGAAGTAGAGCATCCGGTCTTCCTTAAAAACTTTCTTTTGATCATTCGGAGCCAACTGTGTGTTGGGTGGCGAGTTTTCATAGCTTACCACGCGGGTCATTCCCGCCATCATGTGATAGAGAATGTGACAATGGAAGAACCAGTCTTTTTCTTCATTGGCATAGAACTCAATCGTAACGGTTTCCATTGGGCCGATGTCGAAGGTGTGTTTCATTGGCGAGTATTCGCCTTGTGCATTTAGGAAACGGAAGAAATGACCGTGCAAATGCAGCGGGTGGCGCATCATAGTGTTGTTCACTAAAGTCATTCGCACATTTTCTCCTTTGTGTATTACTATTTTATCAGATTGCGAGAGTGTTTTATTGTCAAACGACCACACATAGCGAATCATGTTACCGGTAAGGCTGAGTTTGATTTCGCGCATGGGTAGTTGATCGTTCAAGACTGTTGGCGCAGGTGATCGGAGCATGTTGTAGGTTAAGGTGACTTCGCTTTGATCGCCTATGTTCATATTGCCCATGCTCATTTTGGACATATCCATGTTGCTCATTGCTGTGTCTCGTGGCATAGTCATGGTTGAGTCCATCTTCATTTTCTTCATGGATGTAGTATCCATTTTCATAGCCATCATTGAAGTATCCTTGGGTATGTCTTTCATAGAAGAATCATTCTTCATGCCCATGTTCTCCATCTTCATATCACCCGTGTCACGGCCTTTGTGTTCGCCTTCCATTTTCATTCCTTTCATGTTGCTCATGTCCATGCCTGCCATGTTTCCCATATTGTTCATTTCACGCATCAAGGCAAAGTAGTCGAGTTTGGGCAGGTCGGGTGCCTTCATTTTCATGCCTTCGCCCAGGTACAAAGAGGCATAGCCGGAAATATCCTGTGCGGTCGCCCGGAATTCGTAGGCCATGCCGTCTTCAGGGAGTTTTATTTCCACATCGTAGGTTTCGGCAATGGCTACCAATATCCTATCTACCTCAATCGGGTGCACAGCAATGCCATCAGCAGTCACCACTTTCATTTTGCTACCGGCATATTGCACCCACTGGTATGACGATGCACTGCCGTTGATGATGCGCAGGCGCAGCGAATCGCCCGGCTTTGCATCGGTAAAAACATGATCTGATTTTCCGTTGATGAAGAAGCGGTTGTAGTACACATCCGAAACGTCCATGGCAGGCATACGCATCCACTCGGTTTTGGCGCGATCTTTCAAATATCCTTTTGCGAGGGCCTCTCCCCAGCTTTGCACAGAATTCTTTTTGATCGCATAATAATCAATACCGCGCTTCAGGTTACGCATCACCTCGTGCGGATTTTCATCCGTCCAGTCGCTAAGCATGATCACGTGCTCCTTCACACTTGCTGATTCATTCCACCCACGTGGATGAATGACAATCGAGCCATAGATACCGGATTGCTCCTGTAGCATGGTGTGCGAGTGGTACCAGTATGTTCCCGTTTGGATAAGCGGAAATTTAAATGTGTGTGTCTGGTCTGCTTTAATGGGTGCGGTAGTCAGGTAGGGCACACCGTCTTCTTCGTTGGGCAGCAGCAGGCCGTGCCAGTGAATGGATGTTTCTTCGTTCTTTAGTTTGTTGTGTACACGAATGATGGCCGTATCGCCCTCGTTGAAGTGCAGCACCGGCCCCGGTATGCCTCCGTTGATGGCCATACCCATTTTTTCTTTGCCGGTGAAGTTTACCATCAGGTGGTCGATGTAGAGATCATACTCCACACGTTTGCCTAAAGCCTTGTGCTTTCCATCGTGCATGTTGTTATGCTGAGCCAACAAAGGCATGTATGTCACAACGGTAAGCAGCATACAGATCCCTATGGAAAAAAGAAGTTCTTTTTTTGTTGGTTTAATGCTCATGGTCATCCTTATGCTCTTTCACCGGTTCGAGCTTCATACCACACTTCGAGCACTTGTCTCCTTCTTTACCCGTTACTTCCGGATGCATGGGACAGGCATACGCCATCACGGTGGAGTCCATGTCGTGCATTTCCGTGGAATCCATTTCCATTTCATCGTGATGATGCTGTGTGGTGTCACCTTCTGCATGTTCGTGTTCTTCGGTGCTCTGTTCTTTCTTACTGCCACAGGAAGTGATGAGTACAGGGGCAACAAATAATCCAGAGATCGCGATCGCAATTGTTAAAGTCGATTTTTTCATAGTTGTTAAGGTTAAGGTTTAAAATTGACTATTGAGGTTTTAGTGATTATGTTCCATTTCCAGATACTTGCCCTGTGGGCCGATACCTTCGATGTGAACAAGTTGTGAACCATAATGACCAGCACGAGAAACGCTGTAAGCAGAGCCGATAAGAATCAGTGCTACCACTGCTGCTGCCCAGCGTTTGCCTTTGAATGCAAACAAGTTTACAGCCTGCAACACCAAGCCAACAATGCCAAGGTTAATTGTCCAGTCAGCCCATTTATCGTGTTGATCTAATACCAGTTGGGCATGTTCACTAATGCCGTGCGTGTGTGGATGGAAATTTCTGCTGGCAAACCAAGCTGCAAGTACACCTGTTAAAAGAATACCTGCAATAATCCAGGACACCTCCTTTTTCAACATAATAAGATTAAGTAGTTGCAATCCAGCAGCTACAATAATTAATACAATGGCAAAGTGAACAATGAGCGGGTGGAGTGTGGGAAAATCGTCAAGGTCGGCTGTTACTTTCGATTCATTTACAGCCATGCCCTCCTCGTGATGATGGATTGTATCCCCCTCTACATGTTGTTTTTCTTCACCCATGTTCATGGACGAATCCATTGGGGCTTTTATGCTGTCCTTTCTATGTTTCTTGCCACCGTGGGCCATCGCTCCGGTCAAGACAAAAAGAAATGTAATAGTGAACAAAATATGTTTCATGGTAGTTAAGTTAGTTTAGGTTGTCAGGAATTGTTTTAGCAATTTTTTCTAAGATCATGTGACTGTCGCCAAACTTGCAAAGAGCATCACAGTGCTCACGTAAGTCTGAAAAAAGAATATATTTTATAAGTACCTGACTTTTCTTGATTGATGGTCGGCTCAGTTGAAGCAGTACATCCTTTTCACGTTTGTCAGGAATAATAATGAATAGAGATGAACTGTGATCCGACAACGAAAAGGCCAGATCGCTTAACCGAAGAATACCCGAGTAGATAGATGTACTTTTTTCAACTTCGAATGCGCACACAACTTTAGTGGTACCCCTTTCAAACCAGATCACATCGATCAATTGTATCGTGCCTAGCGTTTCTTTATCAATGCTCAGCGTGGGAAACTTGTCGAGGCTGATGAATGAAAAGTTAATCTCCCCATAACATTTACTTCGGTCGTTGCTGGCTGTGATGGGATCGTAACCCAGTGCTTTGCCGACCTTCAGGAGATGGAATTGCATTTCGGTATGAAGGTCTTCTTCATGCTTCTCATCTAGCACCTCTTTGTGACGCCTGTCATACTGTTTCAAAAGTTTGGCTTTTTCTTCTTCTGAAATTACTTGCCCTTCGATAATGATATTTTTCGATCCGATTTCGAAAAACAAACCCGCAATAGCCCCGAGGTCATTCGATAGCTGATCTTTGTTATCCGCATTTGTCTTCAAAATCACTTCACGCATTTTGAGATATTCCTGCCAACTTCCAAGCTTCTTGTTATCCCGAAAGAGGTAATTGAATCCATTAACAATAGCTGTATTGAACGGTGGTAGAATGGTGGGGTGTAAAAAGTATAATATGCTCGCCACTGCTGGCCCGAGTCCTTTAATTTTAAGCGCATCGAGCTTAATAATTTCGCGAATAATTTGTTCCTCCTTTGTGGCACCGTAACAATTTTCAAGGAACTGGCCAAATGCGCGTTTGTTGTTTTGGTTTTCGTAAATATCCGGGATCCGCATTTTAGGTTTCCAGTAAAATGGATGTGCTGCCCCTTCGAATACCTGTTTTTGCTCGGTGATGGCAGTTAGGACAAATTCGAGGGATGATCCCTTAAAATCATTTCCAAATTTTTCGTTTTTAATTTCATCGATGACTTGAAGCACACCTCGTTTGATAGCCCGGAATGCTTTCAATCTCTCTTCGTTTCCAATGAACCACGTGTTGTAAACCGAAGCCGGATCATGCTTGTAAGATTTAATGATGTCAGGTAATGATTCCATGCGATTTGTGTGGTTTTGTTTGTTGATTTTACGGATTCGGTTCTATGCGCGTCCACAATTCGGTATCACTGATCCAACGGAACGCCTTATAACCAACAACCTTGAGTGTTTTGGAATCCTTTAAAACAAGATAGCCAGATGACTTGTGGCCATGCCTTGGATCATAAACTGTACCGTCATTCCACTCGCGGGTTTCTTGGTCATACTTAAAACCAGATAGCACAATAGTGTTCAACTTGGCGTTTTCCTTGCCATCTTTCACCCAGATAATTTTTCCAACGTACAATCCGCTCTCTATATAAATAGAAATTTTAGCTTCACCCTTCTCGGTAAACCATTGACCTACGATGTCCCTGGCTTGTTCTTGTGCCGTGGCTTTGAGACCAGTAAAACAGAACAAAAGAATCGTTATCATTCTCATGGTTTGCGCGCTGAAGTATGTGTTTGCCATATTTTCCAAGAGCCATTTTCCTTTTTAAGAATTGTAGTGGCAACGCCTTTACGCTCAATTACTGAATTATCTTTTTTCAAAACGATGGTGTACTTATACGTTTCCGTAGCAAAAGCGTATGGCAGATCGACTGTTACATCTGCCTTATAATCGCTGAACGTGAAAGACTTAAAATCACCGAGCTCTGGTCCCAGGTGGTGTGCAAGATAATCTTGGTACCTGCCTTCTATTTTCCCCGATTCAATTACGACTGATTTTGACGCAAAGAGTTTTCCGGTGCCGGTAGTATCAAGCTTTTCGATAGCTTTTTTATAAGATTCAAGCGTATTGATCACGAGCACCAAATCATCTTTGCTGGCTTGCTGGGCTGTGGTATGCAATGTCAGGAAACATAGCAGCAGGAGCAGATTCAATCTTTTCATTTTATTTGGATTAATGATTATACATATATCGACTTCATTTAGCGGCCATCAAAACAAAGGTCAATTACACAATTTCAAAATTCAGCATCATGCCATCGTCTTCATGTTCCAGGTTATGACAATGGAATACGAACAAACCTTTTTTCTGTGGGAAGGTCATGATTAGGCGCACCTTCTCGCCAGGCATTACCAGCACGGTGTCTTTCCAACCTAGTTCAGTAGCGATGAGCGAACCCCTGCCTCCCGTGCGGGAAAGCAATTGGAATTGCACTGCGTGAATATGCATCGGATGAATTTCATCACCCTCTGAGTTATCGAATTCCCAAATTTCGGTATCGCCCGCCTTTACGGTTTCATCCACACGGCCCAAGTCATACACCTTATCATTAATGGTGTGCATGCCGCTACCCATGCCGCCCATGTTCATGCTCCCATTTCCTTCCATCATACCCTTAATTTTCATCGTGCGGGTTTTTACAGCCGAAGAAGCTTACAACGGTTGGATGGTTGACAATTGGCTCGGTTTGCTGAATGGATCATTGACTTGTTGGTTAACAACAAACTTCATGATTTTAAATTCTTGTTTGCCCTGCGCGCCACCGTCAAATGTTTTATTCACCAGGTAGACTTCTTTGCCTAGTGCGTAACTTTTAAACGACACCAAAATATCGACCCGCTCTCCTGGCGCGAGCAAAAGTGAGTTAACGCTAACGGGTTGGGCAATCAGGCCGCCATCCGCACCAATCACATCAAAGGCTTGGCTGTCGCTCAAAGCCAAATTGTACACACGGGCCGTGGAGCCATTTAAAATCCTTAGGCGATAGTAACGTGTGGCTACATTGTGGAGAGGAGCGTTGCTTCCATTTACCAGAATATACTCACCAGTATAACCCGTCATCACTTCGCCCATCGATGGGGCATAGTTCAATTGGGAATTTTTAATGCGTTTGTCTTGAATCACCAAGAGAAGTTCCTGATCGCCTGAGGGTAAATTGAGTGCCTGCTCTTCGGCATCATTTACGATGAAGAACCCGGCCAGGCCCATGAAGACCTGTTTGGCCGTTTTGCCGTGCGGATGGGGGTGGTACCAATACGTGCCAGCACGCTGGTCAATGGGAAGGTTGTAGTTGAAATTAGCCCCACTGTTCACCAAATCTTTTGGGTGGCCGTCCATGTTGGCCGGAACCAATAGTCCATGCCAGTGAATATTGGTTTCTTCCGATAGCTGGTTTTGGAAAGGTATGGAAACAGAAGCACCCGTATTC
>JABFSO010000340.1 GCA_013140555.1 Cyclobacteriaceae bacterium
CCGTTTGGGAAAATGTTCATTGAAGATTACAGTGGCAAAGCCGAAGTGGTTTTGTGGAGCGATGACTATCTCAAATTCAAATCCTTCTTGATGCCAGGCCTATTCCTATTTATTGAAGGCAACATTGTGAAAAAAGCCTGGGGCGATCAAAGCTTAGAGTTCAAAATCCGCTCGATTGATTTGCTCAATGAATTGGCAAACAAAAAAGTGCAAGGATTAGCTTTGCGATTTACAGTGCAAGATGTGAATCGTGACTTTATTGATTCGATTGATAAGATTTGTAAGAAAAACGCGGGCAACTCATCCATCAAAATGTTCTTGAAAGATGAACTGGATTCAATGCAGGCGGAATTGCTTTCACGATCCGGCAGAGTGAAGGCTTCAAATCAACTGATCAATGAATTGAAAAAATGGGCCGAGGTGGGTGTGATTGGCGAAAAGCAAGATGTACGCTGGCTGACAGATCTATCGCCAAAAGTGACACAAAAAACAGAAGTTGGAACATTTTCTCCTACCTTTGTGTTGGACACTATAGAATAATTAACGAACATATAAACACACTCTATATCATGGGAAAAACACTCGAACTTACCGATGCAACTTTTGATGAAACCTTAAAAAGCGACAAACCTGTTTTAGTCGATTTTTGGGCAGAATGGTGCGGAACTTGCAAAATGATTGGCCCTTTGGTGGAAGAACTTGCCGGAGACTATGAAGGCAAGGCTATTGTAGCCAAGTTAAATGTAGATGACAATCCAGAGGTTACGGCTCGCTTTGGCGTTCGTAACATTCCAACTCTGTTGGTTTTCAAAAACGGTCAAATTGTAGATAAGCAAATTGGTGCTGTGCCGAAATCCGTTTTAGCTAACAAGCTGCAAGCACAGGTTTAATTGAATCGTACAATATGAAATTAGGGCAGTGGGTTTACACCTTCTGCCTTTTTTTGTGCCCTACCCGATCGATTTCAGTCGCTCGACCATTTCAAAAACGGCAGGGCACACGAGTGTGTTTTTGTGAGTCAGCTCCATAATCTGAACCATCTTTTTGCGATCCGTATGAGGATACTCCCGACAAGCCTTTGGTCGATCGGCATACACACTGCAATAGTTTTCTGAATCCAGAAATGGACAAGGAGAAGACTTAAGCACATAGTCTTTGTCTTCATCTATCCGCAAATATTTTTCGATAAAATCGCCCGGCTTCATACGGAGAGATTTCGCGACCCGCTCAATATCGGTTTGATAAAAAATGGGGCTGGTGGTTTTGCAGCAATTCGCACAGGTGAGGCAATCCACTTCTTGAAATACCTCTTCATGCACCTCATGAAAAGCTTCATCCACTTCGCGTGGATTTTTTTTCTTCAATCCCATCAAAAACTTTTTGTTTTGAACGGATTGTGCCTTCGCCTTTTCTTGAAACGACTCTAAGTTCATGTTCTCAATTACGCGGAATTTCTTGCCGCATTAATAATTCCAAACATGCTGCGAATGATTAATTTCCGGTAACGCAACTCATGTGCTTTATTCGACTCATTCAAATTGCGCAAATTCATCAAAGCCGATTGCTGAATGGCGATCAGTGGCAACACAATTTGCTCACGCAAGTGAACAGACTGGCGAATATTGGGATTGTTTCCCATCAATTCATTCAAACCAGATACTTCCAGCGTTTTAGATCTTGATAATAAATACTCATTATACATTTTATGCCAGAACGGACCGAACTCAGGGTCGTTGCCCAAATAGGTAGTGGCTTCGTAATACGTTTTGGTCAGTGACATCATGCTATTTCCCAACAAAGTGCGGAAGAACAATGAGTTTTGATACAACTGTTTTAACAACGGTAGTTTTCCTTTTTTCTCCAACGCTTCAATCGCGCTTCCCACTCCGTAAAATCCGGGGATGTTTTGTTTCATCATCGCCCACGATCCCACAAATGGAATGGCACGAAGATCTTCAAATTTAAGTCCTTCGCTTGCGCTGCGTTTGACAGGTCTTGAGCCAATGTTCGTATCGCCAAAAAAAGAAAGAGGCGTAACTTTTTCCAAGTAAGGAACAAATTTGTCGTTATGCTTCAAATCGAGATAGGCACGATAGCCTTCGTTGGCCAACTCATCGAGTAACAACTTATCTTCTTCTGTTATTTGTGTTTCGGTACGTTTGAAAATGGAGCCTTCCAATCCGGCAGAGACCAATTGCTCTAAGTTAAAACGACTGGAAGCGACCTTTCCAAAATTAGAACTGATCGTTTGACCTTGAATGGTGACTTGCACTTGCTCATGTTCAATGGTATCACCTAACGATGCATAGAAGTCGTGGGTGTTGCCACCTCCACGAGCTGGTGGTCCGCCCCTACCATCAAAGAACAATGCTTTCAATCCATACTTGCGTGATACGGCACTCAAACTTTCTTTCGCTCTAAAGATCGACCAGTTGGCACGCAAGTAGCCACCGTCTTTGGTACCATCCGAAAATCCCAACATGATTGTTTGATGATTTTTTCTCCGCTCCAAGTGCGCGCGATAAGCCGGAATGGAATACAATTCTTCCATGATAGCAGGCGCATGCGCCAAGTCGTCAATGGTTTCGAAAAGAGGGACGATATCCAAATCCAATTCTTCGCCATTGCCGATGAGCAATCGAGCTAAAACAAACACTTCGATTACGTGCAATGCTTGTTGGCAATTGCTGATGACATAGCGATGACTACCGGCTGCTCCATTTTCTTTTTGAATTTTAGCGATAGCCAAAATGCTTTGAATGGTTTCATTGACCAAGGCATCTTCAAAATCGACAAATATCAAATTCGATTTGATCGAAAGTAGGTAGTTGATTTGCTCAGGTGCAGGTAGCGCTTCAAACTCCTGTGAAGAAATGCTGTTTCTTTTAGCTGATAACTTATCGAGAATACCCTTCCACACCGCATCATGCTTTCTGCTATCCTGCCGTATGTCTAAAGTCGCAAAATGGAATCCGAAAATAGTGATCTTTAAAATAAAGGCATCGAGCAATTCTAAAAACAATCCACCATGATCGGCCACTAACCGAGAGCGAATTTCGCTGAGCTCTTGCAATAATTCTTGTGCATTTTGATAACTTCTTTCCTTTCGGTAAACGAACGCATATATTTTTTGCTCTACGGCAATCATTCGTTCGGCCACACCATGAAACGTTAATCTCCTGCGCAACAAGCGTGCATCCTTGTAATAGCATTTCAAAATTGACTCCTGCAATCGCGCGGCTACACGCAATGTAATTTCGGCTGTTACAAATGGATTTCCATCGCGGTCACCACCGGGCCAAAATCCGATGACAATCAATTTATTGTTTTGCCAATCGGCCAGTGAAACATCTAAACCTTGCGCGAGCGAAGAAACGA
>JABFSO010000407.1 GCA_013140555.1 Cyclobacteriaceae bacterium
GTAGGAAGCAAATAAAAACATGAAATGAGATTGAAGCGATCGACTTAAGGCTTCTTACTATAAACTCTGAACTTTTAAAAACTCAATTACTTCTTTACGCACATCCTCTGGAGAGGCCTGATCAAACTCAGCGGTTGCAATCGATTTAAATAAATCAGCCACCAAACCTTCCTTAAAGCCAAGTCGTGTGGCATACATCCCAGCAACTTCCAATTCAATGTCCTCAACTACATTATCCAAATAGATCATATGGACTAAATGATAGAGGGATTCTAATTTCTCAACCTCTGTGGCAGGAAAAGAAAATGTTGAATTAATCATTCCATTTCCAAACTCATACATATCAATTGGGCTGATGTGCAACTGTGCCGCCCATTTCACCAAACATTTTGCATGAATAGATTTTATCATATCAGCTTCTAAAAAGCACGCCAATAGGTTAAAATAGCTGATTTTAATTGCTTTTTCGCCAGTCATGATCACTCCATTTTCTATATATCAAAACAAAGTAATCAAAAGATTTTGATTATTTCTTTAAAAGAACGAGTGATTCTAATCGAGTCGTTTAATTGTCGCGAGGGCGACCGCCATGGAGCATCGATCAACTTACATTGTGAAATAATGTTACAAATATGAAAATTAGCCTTTTGTTACTACTTTCGATGATTACAGGGTGCATTGGACTCGATACAAGGGACGATGCCATCCGTGAAGCTAATTTTTCAATTGTTGCAACTACAAAAGTAATTGTAACTGATGATGCCGGAAACTCGGCCCCACAAGGAAGCACAGCCCGCTTGGCTTTATTAGCGGGTGATAAGGAACCTATTCAAACTGTATTTCTAAATAAATACGGGGTCAAAGAAGCCAAATCGCTTGTTTGGATCAGCTCAATGCCTAACGTTGGCAACGTTACAAACAATGAGGTAAATGCATTGGCCTCAGGTACTTGTTTTCTATCATCAACCATTGAAGGTAAAAGTATCACCATCAACTTGACGGTTGTTGCCAACGCAAACAATGATGTTGCCAGCGTAACCATTTCTGCTCCCACCACTACTTCTCTTTCAATAAATGGAACTGCTCAGTTAACTGCCATTGCTAAAAATATGAATGACACTCAACTGAATGGAAAAACATTTGAGTGGTTTAGTGAAAACGCTAACATATTAACCGTTAGCCCGACCGGTTTGGTCACCGCTATCGCAAATGGTGAAGCAGAAGTTCATGCCAAAGTGGAGGGTATAAAAAGCAACTCGATTACTTTTTCGGTTGGGAGCATCAATCAACTGACCGGCACATTTCAAAATGCAGGCGGATATATGGCAAAAGGTACCGTAACTGCCAAAGAGCAAAATGGAAAACTAATTATTGAGCTTGGTTCAGATTTTAGTGCAAGCGTAGCATTAGGCACATTTATTTACCTTGCTAATTCTACTTCTGGCGGTACAGTTAAATCAGCAGGCTTGGAATTAGGACAATGGAGTAGTGGAGCCAAAACATTTGAAGTGAGTGGCGTAACTTTAAATCAATACAAATATGTAGTTGTTTTATGCAAACCAGCCGGATTGACTTTTGGATTTGCAGAATTAAAACCTTAATTAACCACACCCTTTATGACGAAACGAACTATTCTTGCAATCATTCTCGGCAGCCTTAGCTTCCATTCCTTTGCTGGTGGTGGTTGGCCGCAACCAAAAGGACGTGGGTACTTTAAACTTTCTCAGTCCTACATCCTCTCGGCAAAATATTTTGATGGCAACGGAACGATCATCGATCTCACACCTTCCTATGGGTATTTTGCCACAAGCTTCTATGGCGAATATGGATTTACAGATCGGCTTACAGGAATCATCTACATGCCATTTTTTGCCCGCGCAACAAAGAATGAGTTAAAATTTAATCAGTCCGGAATTTTTGAACCAGGTGATGCTTTAAATTCCTTTGGTGATACTGACATTGCGATTAAGTACGGCCTTATTGTCGATAAACCCATTGTGGTCAGTGCAACCATTTTATTAGGTCTACCGCTCGGAGACAATGGTGCTACCAACGCCAGCGCGTTACAAACAGGCGATGGAGAATTTAACCAAATGCTTCGAATCGATGCCAGTCACTCATTTCATCCAAAGAAGTTTTATGTATCTGCATACGCGGCATTCAACAATCGTACGAAAGGTTTTTCAGATGAAGTCCGGTTTGGGGCCGAAGTGGGTCTGACATTGGATAAGTTCATTCCAATCGTCAAAGTATCCACTGTCCATTCACTCTTTGATGGCGACCCATCTGTTCCGCAAAATGGTGTATTTTCTAATAACACGGAGTTCATTTCTCCATCCCTTGAACTCAATTACCAACTAACCGAAAAAATCGGAATCTCCGGATCGATTGCAACTGCATTAGCTGCCAGAAACATTCTTGCCTCACCTAATTTTGGGATTGGAATCTATTTGAAAATGTAAACTTTCGAGAAGTTAATTGAAGCTTGAATTGATGTTCAAAAAAAGCCCGATGACGAGTCGGGCTTTTTTTGTTGATCAGTTAGGGTGATTATACTTTAGCCAATTCTGATACCAAGTCAATCAATTTATTGGAATAACCCCACTCATTATCATACCAGCTTACCACTTTAACAAAGTGCTCGTTAAGTGCTATACCAGCTTTCGCATCGAATATAGAAGTACGCTCATCGCCCAGGAAGTCCTGAGAAACAACATCGTCTTCGGTGTACCCTAAAATACCTTTCAATTCGCCTTCCGAAGCTTCCTTCATAGCAGCTTTCACTTGCTCGTAAGTCGCAGGCTTATCCAAACGAACAGTTAAGTCAACAACCGATACATCGGCTACAGGCACGCGGAAAGACATTCCAGTTAATTTTCCTTTCAATTCAGGTAATACCAACCCTACTGCTTTAGCTGCACCAGTAGATGATGGAATAATATTTGAAAATCCTCCACGTCCACCTCTCCAATCTTTAGCTGAAGGACCATCAACCGTTTTTTGAGTGGCTGTTACAGCATGAACTGTGCTCATCAAACCTTCTACAATTCCGAATTTATCATTCAACACTTTAGCTATAGGTGCCAAGCAGTTGGTTGTACAAGATGCATTTGAAACGATGGTATGAGCTGCTGTGAGTTTTTTATGATTTACACCCATTACAAAAGTAGGGGTATCATCTTTGGCAGGCGCAGACATGACTACTTTCTTGGCACCAGCGGTAATGTGCTTTTGGCAATCCGCAATGGTTAAGAATAAGCCGGTAGATTCAATTATGATTTCGGCACCAACTTCGTTCCATTTTAAATTGGCAGGGTCCTTCTCAGCGGTTACCCGAATGGTTTTTCCATTCACTACTAAATTCTTATCCTTTACCTCTACGGTTCCTTCAAATCTGCCGTGGGTGGAATCATACTTTAACATGTAGGCCATATAATCAGGCTCTACCAAGTCATTGATGCCTACTATTTCAATATCTTTTCGGCCAATGGCTGCTCTAAATGCCAGGCGGCCGATGCGCCCGAAACCGTTGATTCCTATTTTTGTCATGATGATTTGTTGTTTTAGATAATTTAGAACCTAAAATTATACTACTTATAAGCCAAAACCAACGTAACACATTCACTTTCCTCAATTTTTTTACCGCTATGGTTTGCAAATCAAATACAGGAATCTATCTTTGCGCCTCCTTAAAGAAGACGGTCCGTTCGTCTAGGGGTTAGGACACCAGATTTTCATTCTGGTAACACGGGTTCGATTCCCGTACGGACTACACTTAAAAAACGCAAACTCATTGAGTTTGCGTTTTTTGTTTATGTGCAATCTCAATCAAAGTATCTACCCTAACAGTAATTAGCAAAAATTTCCTTTAACTGTTACCCGCGAGCTCAAAACCGCGAAAAAACTAACGAAAAAACGAAAAGATTATTTAAATATCGTTAGAGGCGATCTCGACCCTTCGAATTTGAGCCAATTTCCCACTTTTTTTCTGGCACGAGGTTTGGAAGGAATGTTATGAAATTAAACATAACTATGAGTTCTTCGACTCCACTAATCGTTGTAATAATTGCCCTTTTGATTCCTTTGGTTTTTATTATAGTTACTGAACTTGGATCAAAATCGAAGAATAAGCACCTCAAAAGGTGATAATAAATAAAGAATAGACAAAGTTTAAAGATAAAACTCAATGAGGTTTTGGGGAGAATCAAATTGAGTCTGAGCCCTCTGAAAAGAGGGCTTTTTTTTTCATCGAAATTTCTTAGACAATGAAGCGTGTTTTTATTTGCTTTGTTATTATTCCAAAGCCCCTAACCCCACCAATCTCCCAATGGCTGCTAAATATAGAATCCTCTACATAGATGATGAGGTAGATAACCTCAAGGTCTTTAAAATCGCTTTTCAAAATGAATTTGCTGTAACAATAGAATCATCACCATTAAAAGGTCTTGATCTCATTCGTAATGAAGAGTTTGAAATTTTGGTAGTTGATCAACGTATGCCGGAAATGACTGGTGTAGAGGTACTAGAAAACGCCATGCAATTACAGCGCGATTCTGTTCGTATTCTTCTTACTGGATATTCAGATATGCAGGCAACCATTAATGCCGTTAACAAAGGGAAAATATTCTATTACCTAAGTAAGCCCTGGAAAAAAGAAGAAGTAAAGGGAATTCTTCTGAAAGCAATTGACCATTATGAACTAACCAAAAAGAATAAAGAGCTAATCTCACGATTATCCCAGTCTATCAATGAACTGCAAGTATTTCTATATCGAGCTTCTCACGATCTCAAAGCTCCAATCACTACTCAATTAGGATTACTCAATTTACTTCGCGAAGAAGTTACAGGTGATTCAAAAATTTATGTAGCTAAAATAGAAGAAGTAATCTCGCGCCTCGAAAAAACAATTGATAAAATTCGCGAACTAAGTGATTTGGGGTATGACTTTGTAAGTAAAAATTATACGAGTGAAATAGCCGCAGTCGTTGAGAAAGTGCTAGAGAAGTGGAATCAAAAACTACAAGTTGGCGAGATTCAGGTTAAGCTCAATCTAAAGCAATCCAATGATTTTACGCTAGAAAGCGGTCTATTAGAGATGATTATTGATGAGTTAATAGAAAACTCTATCAATTTTCACAATAAAAATCAAACTGACAAATGGATTGAAATAGCCTCTGATTTTGATGCACCTAGCAACATGCTAAAATTGAGTGTAAAGGATAATGGCATCGGAATTGACCCAACACTTTTGGATGAGGTAACTGACCCATTTTTTAGAGGAACCGCACTTTCTACAGGAAATGGATTAGGTCTATACATCGTAAAGCGGGTATGCGATTTAATCCACGGCTCTATTGCTATACACAGCGATGGGAAAAGCGGAACAGAGGTAACTATTTCTATTCCTAACCTAAAAAAGTAATACCGGTAAAAACAGACCTGAAGAATAAAAATCCTTATTCTAACTAAACAGAAGCTCTCCTTTTGGCAATGAAATAAGAAATTCGGTTCCCAGTTCAGGAGAACTGGTAACTGAGATTTTGCCATGATGCCGCTGAATAATCGAATAACAAATTGAAAGGCCAAGCCCAGTACCAACACCTACTTCTTTACTAGTAAAAAAGGGTTCAAAAATATGATCTCTGATCTCTGGAGGAATTCCTCCACCATTATCATGAAAATTAATAAGCACCTCTTCACCTATTTCTGAGGTCATAATGGATATTTTTTTCTCACCATTCTTATTTCTAAGAGCATAGATAGAATTATCGAGTAAGTTGATCAGTATTTGACTGATTTGAGGAGAATTAGCTCTTATACCGTGTCGATGTTCATAATTTTTCTCAACAGTAACGTTTCTCTCAAGCAATTTTCCTCGTACAAGGACGAGAGAGTTTTCAATACACTCTTTAATATCCACTTTTCCATCCATGTCAATTCGCTCATTAGGACTAGAAACCGTGCGAAGCCCTTTAACGATGGAGGTTGTTCGCGTGACACCGTTGGTAATGCTTTTCATTAACTCATCAAGTTCTTGCCTCTTTATCGCAATCTCTCGTTCATTATAATTCGCTGCCGTTAACAATTCTTGATGCACTTGTGATAGCGCTTGCACACCTCCGTAGATAAAATTAATAGGATTATTTATTTCATGCGCGATGCCAGATGTCAATTGGCCAAGCGAAGCCATTTTTTCGGAATTGATCAACTGTCGCTGAGTCTTCACTAAATTATCATTGGCAATCTGTAGTTCGTTATTCTTTACAGATAATTTATCTTGGCTCTCTTTTAAATCATTTATAATTTCACGAAGCTTATGCTCAGATTTAATTAACTCTTCATTGGATTGAATTATTTTTTTAGTCTTACTCTCAACTAATCTCTCTAAGTCAATTTTCTTCTTGTTTAGTGAATACGTTCGGAATCTGACAATCAATAAAGCAGTTGCTCCAAAAAGAATGAAATAGGCTACGTAAGCCCAAAAGGTTCTATACCACGGTGGTGATACCTTAAACGAGAGAGATGTAATAGCACTTTCATTACCATAAATATTTTTAGCCTTCACCCTAAATGTATAATCGCCTTCTATTAAGTTAGCGAACTCCATAAGTGTAACTTTAGTCCAATCAGACCACGTTTCGCCATTTCCTTCAAGCCAATATGAGTATAAGGTTTCCTCTTCCTTATCAAAAAAGGGGGCCGCAAATTTAATTGAAATTCTACCAAAATGA
Source organism: Cyclobacteriaceae bacterium (assembly GCA_013140555.1). Classification (GTDB taxonomy): domain Bacteria; phylum Bacteroidota; class Bacteroidia; order Cytophagales; family Cyclobacteriaceae; genus ELB16-189. Next base: position 6,732 of record JABFSO010000407.1, read on the forward strand.
TATGGAAGTTGAAGTCTAACCTTCTCGATATCATTACTCTTGAGACCGCCATTAAAAAGAAGGCTATCATTATCCAATGTAACTTTTCTGATCAGGCAATTAAATCTCCGTTCATAATCTTTAAAGTCCTTACTGCGGTCGTATTTCACTACTCCATCAACCCCTGAACACCATAGCGCGCCATGGGTATCAATCATAATCTTTCGAATACTGCCAACATCTTCAAATCTACGGTAGGGCTTAAATACAATTTTAGGTTCGGCTGCATTTTTCATATCAACTGTGACAAGTCGATTATCACTAATCATATGATATTCTTGCTTAAGTGAATCTCTTACTATGAGGGTAGATTGGCTAATTAACTTAAGAATCTGTTTGTATTTGAACCACTTCTCAAATCGTTTTGTATTTTGATCAAAGAAATAAACCTCTTTTTGATTCGCGAAAAGAACTTCATTGTCAAATAGAACCGGAACACAAAAATTTCCCGGCATTCCATTTTTTTCTGTATAGTTATGTACACTAGTTACATGCTTGTAATCGATAGAATCAAATTCTATACGGAGCAGAGAACTTCGTTCATCATTACTAAGCCATATTACCCCATTGGAATCTTCTGTTACAAACGTATCCTCAAATAGAGGCATTAATTTTATATATTTCCATTCATTATTTTGAAACGTCAGGTAGCCAAATTTATCCTGATCTGCTACGTATAAACGGTTAGTAACTTTCTTTGACGCATACAAGTCACTCAAGTCGTATCCATCATATATATGTTCTAACTTACTTCCATTGATTTTAACGACTTTATTGCCTCCAGCCACAGCGAGCAAAATCTCTTTTGAATTCAAATAAAATTTTGTCAAGTTATCAACTGATTTTGGCTCCTTAAAAAACCTTGTTACTTGACTATCCTTACTAACAGAATATAAATTCTGATCTGTAGAAATATAAACAAGATTATCAAACTGAATAATCGAATAAACACCACCACGCAAGCCAATGGATCGATTCCAAACACTAATATCTTGCCCGTGCTCTGTTTTAATTACAGACGACTTGTAGTTTTCAAGCGTTAACCAAACATTATGATTAGAATCCGTAGTCGCATAAACAAAGTTATTTCCCGGAAACTGGGTACTATCTGAATAGTAATTCAACACATTACCCAAGGTATCAAACAAAATAGCTCCATGATTTATTGAAGTAACTAAATGATAATTGTCTGTAAGAGAAAATGAATTATACAATATACTACTGCTATGTGCATAGTTTTTAAGGTAAAAGGGGATGGGTCGTTTTAGCGAATCGAAATATCGAATAATGTGAGGGCTAAATAAAAGTACGCGGTTATCATTTGAAAAGGTTAAGCTTGAGTTCATTCCGCCTTTATTTAATGAAGCAAAATAACCACCATATGGCGCCAATTTCATTCTACCATTGTCAATTGTATACAATCCCTTTCCGGTTACAGAAATCCATAATTTATCGTTCTTTATATAACCATTATAAAAAGAACTTCCTGCACCTGATGTATAAAATCTCACTCCCCCACTAGCTTTATTATACTCAATTGTATATCTGCTGGAAATGCAATACACATTACTTGAAGATGTTAAAACATTGTTCGCTACTCCTATTTTAATTGAATCATATACTTTACTAAGTAAACTTTCAAATCGTACTACTCCATTATCATCATCGCGTAAAACACCAAAGTCATTTTTCGCAGAAACATAAATATCACCATTTGGATCTAGGGCCAACCCATAGGCTGGCACTTGACTAACTGAATTAAAAGCCACTCCATCGTATTCATATATTCCCTTACCTGTCGCCAAATACAAAACACCTCTTAAATCTTGCACGATGCTCCAGACGGCAGTGCTATTCTCGAAATTGATGTTATAAGCCTTACGAATCGGAAATCCGATTTGGCTTACTGCATTAAAGTATTGGAGTAAGAAAATAAATAGAATGAGGAGATTCTTAAGCAACATGACATTTATTTGAGCATAGAAAAAACCGTTTAATAAAATTTTACAAAAAAAACCTGACGCTGTTAGCGGCTAGCACTAGCATAAACATCATTCTATTAACTTGTAACCTTAAATTGCTTACTCTCTACGAGTTTTCTTCCTCTGCATCCGGAACCTTCAAATTAATCTTTAATCGTGTCATGGTAGATCGCAGCGTATTATGATTCAATTGCAATATTTCGGCAGCGCTTCCCTTACCTGAGATTTTCCAGTTTACACTATTCAAAATCTGGATAATATACTCTCGTTGCATGTCGATAAAGGGCAATCGCTGTCTCAAGATATCATTGCTTTCACCACCACCTGTAACAGATTCAGCAGTTAGTTCGTGGAGTGTTAATTCACCATTCGTACTCAAAATGACGGATCTTTCTAACAAACCTTCTAACTCGCGTATGTTTCCTGGCCAGGAGTGATTCAATAGCATTTTCATCACTTTATCTGAAACTGATGTGATTTCAATCCCTAATTTCTTTTGGAATTTGTCAAGAAAATGTTGCACCAATGCAGGTACATCATCCTGACGCTCGCGCAATGGCGGTAAGCTAATTGGAAAAATATTCAGGCGATAAAATAAATCTGATCTAAATTTACCGGTATTGATGGATTCTTCGAGATTTCGATTGGTCGCAGCAATTATTCTAACATCTACATTAATTGGTTTTAATCCGCCAATGCGGTAAAACTCTCCATTTTGAATGACTCTCAAAAGTTTAGCCTGAAATTCGATAGACATCTCCCCGATCTCATCTAAGAAAATCGTACCTCCATCAGCTAATTCAAAAAGACCTTCTTTATGGCCAACAGCACCTGTAAATGACCCCTTCTCGAAACCAAACAATTCACTCTCTATTAAGTTGCCTGGAAGTGCTGAACAGTTAAGATTAACGAATGGTGCTGTTGCTCGATTACTTAAAGAATGGATCGATCGTGCCACCAAATCTTTTCCAGTTCCCGTTTCGCCTTTAATTAAAACTACTGTATTCAATTTGGCAACCTGACTTATTTTTTGCTTCACCAGTTGCATTTTATCACCATTTCCAATCCACTCGATGGTGCCCCTGTTATTATCAATCTCTCTACGTAGATACTCGTTTTCCTTTTGTAGTTTAGCCTTTAAGAGTTTAATTTCCTTATTCGCATTGGTCAGTTCATCAATAGTAAGAGTAAGATTAGAAATCAGCTCTTCATTCTTGAACTTTAAATGGTAAAGATTAATTGCGCTTGCAATTACCCGTTCAATATCATCTTTATCCCAAGGCTTAGTAATGAAACTAAATACTTTAGCCTCGTTGATCGATCGAATTACTGTTTCCTTTTCTCCATAGGCACTAATTAAAATTCGCACCGTGTTTGGATAAAGCTCTGAAACGGATTTCAAAAAATCGATTCCTGTAGTTTCACGAAGTCTAAAGTCAGATAAAACTACTCCAATTTGCACCTGTTGAAGGACCGTCATTGCTGCATGTGCAGTAGTAGCGGTAATAATGTTAAATTTTTGCCGAAAGGTAGATTTAAAAACTGTTAAGTTATCCTCTTCATCATCCAGATAAAGAATGTTGGGGTTAGGGAGGTTCATTAATTACGGGGTTATGTTTTTAAATTAAGTTTCAATTTGGTTAATCTTATAGAGTGTGAATAACTTCCACATGTTGCAACTTTACGATGGTCTGCCAGTTATTGCAAAATCTGAAAAATCCAAATCTATGCCAAACTGCTATGCAAAAGGCGTACCACAACAAAAACCCTCTTATTAGGGTAATTTGGGGCTTTCAATAGATTTAAAAAAGAAATTTGTTTATATATAACGAAACGACTAACGACTAATCAACAAAAAATGAAAAATAAGGCGCTTCAATTAATCAAAACCTTAGCGAGGGAATTGCCAATTTTGAGAAAATAAAGACCAGTTGGAACAAGAGGCAAGTCAATATTCCCATGAAAGGAGCCATCTTCGCTTGTGATCAACATACAATTAAGAATTTGCCTGCCAGCAATATCATAAAGGCTCACAACTTCATTTGAAAATGCCGACTTACCACTTACATCTATATGGATGCTTTGACCAGTCTGCACTGGATTAGGGTAAATGGAAATTGGTTGGGCACCATTTGCTTCAACTGAAATGATAGACAATACAGCCTTTTTTCCATCATAATCTGCCTGCTCAAGCTTGTAATAGTTTGTTCCCTTCATCGGATGAGCATCTTGCAATTCATAGGAACGAGACGAATGGGAAGTACCGCTTCCTCTGCTGGAGCCTACTGGAATAAAATCCATTCCATTGGCTGAACGGTAAACTGTAAAATGATCGCAATTTAATTCACTGCTAGTTTGCCACTGTAAATTAACTGTCGAACCTTCTACTTGCCCTGTAAACGAAATCAGTTGTACAGGCAATGGCGAAGAAGTCAAATTTACGGAGCCAACATAAAAAGTTATATCAGTCATATCGGCTGCCGTCAAACTGGTGCGCTGCACCAATGGAGAACTTGGTGTGCCGGAGTTTACACCAGGTGCTCCTGCAGCTGAACTAATCTGGCTCAGGCGTAAGTCGCTCACATCTCCAATTATTCCTATTCCAGTTCCTCCTGCATTAACTGAAAAATCTCCACCCGTACCATTGCTGAGTTGAATTCTCCAACCACTCAAGGCTAGTTTTACGATTTCCCCTGCCGCATCGGGTATGTTCTCTTTGCTGTAAGTGGCTGTTGAAGGTGGACAGGTTATTGTTGCAACTGGGGTGCTTGTAAGCATAGTGCTGGATGACAAATAAAATGGTCTAAAATTCGAACTGGTACCCACCGAAAAAAAACCATCATTGCTTCCATTGGGGATAGTTGCGTTTGTTACAAAGTAGCGCGCAAAATCGCCATTGTAAAACCAACCGGAAGAGGCAGCGCCGGAATGGTTCAATGTCGTGGCCGCTGCATTACTCGTTCCTAACTGAAATTTCTTACTGTTTAAATTGATTACACCCGATGTCATGTTAAGGGTATTTGCTACCGTTACATCAGCCAATACATTGATTTGCGGTGCGGTAGTACTTGTATTGGCAATAGTGAGCCTATTAATTCGGGTGCCGCTGGCATGCCCTGTGTTAATGATGCGCTGCATAGCAATGCCATTTAGCGTAACAGTCCCTGTTCCTGATGCAAATGCCGCCCCATTAGAACTTGAGTTATTCCAATCTCCGGCCACAGACACGTTGAATGATGATAAACGAAAGGAAGCGCTCCCTGAAATAGCTAAGTTTCCTAATACCGCAGCATTCCCAGATAAGGTTTTGTTAGTTCCACCACCTGATAAGGTTAAATTAAAGTATGAATCAATAGGCGTTTTAATTGTTTGAGCTGCGCTGCTACTATTATAATTAACAGTATTATCTAATGCAGATGCAGAAATATCTACAAGCATAGTTCCTCC
>JABFSO010000260.1 GCA_013140555.1 Cyclobacteriaceae bacterium
GCGCTGCACGATCGGAGAGCCGTCCAGGTCCACTCCATATTTAGTAGGAACGACATTGACTTTGGTAATTCCATGACTGATCCATTTTTGTTCTACCTCCTTTGAGGCTTGTATAATGGTCTCTACCGCATGGCTTGGAATAAAATTTTCAAAGTGGATAAATCCAAACTGGTTGAAAAATTCTTTTTGCTCAGATGTTATGGTTTCGCCTAAAAGAAACTTTTTGTAATCACTGATCATCTTGTAATCGTATTGAATTTTTACTGGTACTGATAATGGGCTACTGATAGATTTTTTACAAATATAGTCTATTAAATTAGTAGGGTAATAAAGAATTGTTTTTATTTGCATCAGATTTATAAAGAAGAGGGGAGAGATAGGCTCGGTGAACCTCTGGCAACTTTTAAGATTAAATTTTGAATAAGTGCCAAAACCTGCCCGAAAAGTAATTCGGAACTATAAACCACGTGCAAAAATGAAAACGAAAATCACACAATATTATTCATGCTCCAAATGGGAGTATTGCTGTCAACTTCAATCATTGACACTTCAGCTATGTTGTAAGTGTTGCTGAGCCAATATTTTTCTCGGAGTTCAACCGGGAGAGGATTACAATTAATATTTAAGTTTTACCATAATCATGAATACCATGAAATCAAAAATCAATCTCAACTACGTTCCATTAGCTTTTGCTGCCATCTTTGCATTAGTAGCGTTTATAATGCCACCGACTACATTTAAATTTAAAGTCGATACAAAAGCAAGCACACTCAATTGGGTAGGAAAGAAAGTAACTGGTCAGCATACAGGATCTATCGCAATCTCCTCAGGCGAGATTATTACCGAAGGAAAAGTTGTTAAGCAGGGTTCATTTGAACTTGATGTCAACTCGATTACGGTAACAGATATTACAGATAAGGACGGTAATGCCAAATTAGTAGGTCATTTGAAGAGTGATGATTTCTTTGCCACTGAAAAATTTCCAAAGGCGACTTTCGTTATCGGAAGTGTCATTTCAAATTCAGGCAGTGAATACACTGTGAAAGGTAAATTAACTATAAAAGGTATTACAAACGATATTGAGTTTCCGGCAACAATTTCAAACGATGGTAAACAAATAGTAGCCAATGCAAAAATCATTGTCGATCGCTCGAAATTTGATATTCGCTTCCGGTCGAAATCATTTTTCGAGAACCTTGGCGACAAGGTAATTTACGATGAGTTCGAGTTGGATTTAAAACTGATCGCAAATCTGCAAGCTGGGTCTTAAAAATTAGTAAACCAGAACTAACGTATGGGAACCAGAAGGAGTGAGGGGTTGGTATTTCATCAGCCATACATAGATGAGGGCAAAGGTCCGGTGGTAATTTTATTGCATGGTTTGTTCGGCAACATTAATTTATGGATGCCGGTAGTGGAGGATTTGAAGAAGACACATCGAGTAATTATTCCACGCTTTCCCATATTTGATTTGCCAATGGCTCAAACTAATTTATCGTTTTTAGTAAGAGTATTGCACAACTTTATCGAGTGGCACCAGCTTTCGTATGTTACTTTGGTAGGTCATGCAGTAGGTGGACAAGTAGCGCTTTTTTATGCCCACCAGCATCCGGAGGCAGTGGAGAAAATTGTATTGGTAGGAAGTAGCGGTTTGATTGATCAAAACCCGGCAGATGATTCAAGTGCATCTCATCCAACCAATTTTCATTTTATTAACGAAAAAGTGCGAACCGCCTTTTATCAAGAACTGCCTGAAGTCGAGAAGCTGACGCGCGATATTTATGACACGGTACAAAGTTTGCCAAAGCGAATGGTTCTTTCTTCGCTGGTACAATCATCCTTGCATAGTAAGGTCGCTTCCTTCTTAGGTAAATTAGAACTTCCTGTTTTATTAATCTGGGGATTGCAGGACAAAATCACACCTCCTGAAGTGGCACTTCATTTTCATGATCTTTTGAAAAATGCCGAAGTGAAATTCATTGATAAGTGTGGACATATTCCTATGATCGAGCAAACAGGACAATTCACTCAAGCGCTTAATCAATTTCTTATCAAAAAGTAGTGATACAATGACCTTTAACTATGTAGCAGTGGCCATTCCGGCTTTTTTTATTTTTCTTGGCTTGGAATATTTGGCTGCCATCCGGCAGAAGAAGCAACACTTGTTTAAGTTTGATAGCTCGGTGGCCAATCTTGCCATTGGTATTGCAGAGCGGTTGCTCAATTTATTTATTACGGCATCGTTCTATGGTGCATTTGTATATGTCTACGAGCATTTTGCACTCTGGCAAATTCCGAACACGTGGTGGGTATGGGTAATCTTGTTATTAACCACCGATCTGGTTTGGTATTGGTACCATCGGCTAGGCCATGAAATTAATTTGTTTTGGGCGGCTCATATTGTTCATCATCAAAGCGAAGAGTTCAATTACACGGTTTCAGCGCGCATCACCACCTTTCAGGCCATTATCCGAAATGTGTTTTGGTGCCTAATGCCTTTAGCCGGATTTCATCCTACGATGGTTTTCGCCACACTGGTCATCCATGGAGCCTATTCATTCTTCACGCATACGCAATTGATTGAAAATTTAGGTTGGCTTGAATATGTTTTTATTACGCCCTCGCTGCACGGGGTGCATCATGCCTCCAATGAAAAATACATCAACAAAAATTATGGCGATCTTTTTGTGTTTTGGGATAAACTATTCGGCACATTCCAAAAAGAGGAAGAAGAGATTAAGCCGGTATATGGACTTACGCATCCGCTCAAGAGCTATAGTTTTATGTGGCAGCATTTTCATTATTTTCTGGAATTGAATTATGCTTTACGCAGAACGGATGGCTGGCTCAACAAAGCACGAGTACTCTTTGGAAAGCCGGAAAATCTGAATCAACAAATTCGTCCGGCACTGGAGCGAATTTACCTACCACACAAACAGGAATTGAAGCCGACCGTTCGATTCAAAGCGTATCTGGTGATTCAATTAGTGGCAGCGGTGTCGCTATTATTTTTTGTTTCCGGGTTCTTCTTCTCACTCAACGCAGTTGATAAAACAGTCAATAGTTTGCTCATTTTAGTGACCATCGTCAACTGCGGTGCACTTTTGGAGCAGCGTAGGTGGATTTATTACCTCGAATACATTCGGTTGCTTTTAATAATATTCTATTTCAGCTTTTGGATTGGAAGTATTCAACTATTTTTACTATCGCTGGTGGTGATGCTCGTAGTAAACAGCATGCTACCGACCAAAAAGCTTTATCTAAAATTTGTATACGATTCCAATTGATCTGACATTGCATGGAAAATAACAAGGGGCGCCTGGGCGCTTTATTGCCGCTATTTGTTTTTTTG
>JABFSO010000473.1 GCA_013140555.1 Cyclobacteriaceae bacterium
CAATACGATTGCTCGGCTCCACGACCAACACGTCCGCGCAATTGATGCATTTGGGACAGCCCAAATCGCTGTGCACTTTCAATCACCATTACTGAAGCATTCGGCACATCTACGCCTACTTCGATTACCGTAGTAGCGACCATGATTTTGGTTTCGCCTTTTACAAAACGCGCCATCTCGTAATCTTTCGCTTCGGGCTTCATTTGCCCATGCACAATGCTGATCGGCACATCGGGAAACGCGCGTGCAATACTTTCATAGCCATCCATCAGGTGTTTCAAATCCAGTTTTTCTGATTCCTCAATGAGTGGATAAACCATATAAATCTGACGCCCCACCTCCAGTTGTGTTTTGATAAATCCATTTACCTGCAACCGGTGCGAATCAAAACGATGTGTGGTTTTGATAGGCTTGCGACCTTTCGGCAATTCATCAATCACCGAAATTTCCAAATCGCCATAGAGTGTCATGGCAAGCGTGCGTGGAATAGGGGTGGCCGTCATCACCAACACATGCGGATAGAAGTCGGCATTTTTCTGCCATAATTTAGAGCGCTGTGCTACGCCAAAGCGATGTTGTTCATCGATAATGGCGAGCCCCAATTTTTTAAACTTCACCTCTTCTTCCAGTAACGCATGCGTGCCTATTAAAATCTTCAATGTGCCATCCACTAATTGTTCATGAATAGGCTTGCGCGCACTTTTCTTTACAGAACCAGTGAGGAGTGCGATGGGAATCCCCATTTTGTCCGCATATTTTTTCAGGTTGGCATAATGTTGCTGCGCTAAAATTTCCGTGGGAGCCATAAGCGCAGCCTGCGCATCGCCACCGATGGCGAGCAAAATGGAGATGAAGGCTACAATGGTTTTGCCACTGCCCACATCTCCTTGCAAAAGTCGGTTCATCTGTTTGCCCGACTTCATGTCAGTATAAATTTCGCGAACTACTTTTTTCTGTGCGTTGGTCAGATCGAACGGCAAATGTTCTTTGTAAAACTTAGTTAAGATGGCTGTGTCGCTAAACACCATTCCTTTGAATTTGCCTTGGCGAACCAGTTTTAATTTGATCAGCTGTAATTGAATGAAAAACAACTCTTCAAATTTCAGTCTGCGCTGGGCGCTGAGCAGCCACTCGTTGTTTCTAGGAAAATGAATGTTGATGATCGCTTCTTTTTTACCGATCAATTTTTGTTCCTGCACGATGGAGGCAGGCAAAGTTTCGCGGATATGCGAGATGGCCGCTTTCAATAAATCCTGCTGCAGCTTGATGATAAATTTATTATCTATGTAGCGATTGCGCAGCTTATCGGTAAGCGGATAAACAGGTTGCAGGTAGCCACCTTTCTCGCTTTTTTCGGTGAGCACGTCTATTTCCGGATGCGCCATCGATAGCTTACTGCCATAGCGTGAAGGTTTCCCAAACACGACATAATCCACATTGGGTTTCACTTTTTGCATTACCCAATTAATACCTTGAAACCAAACGAGCTCAATCTCTCCTTCACCGTCCGTAAAGTAGGCGACAAGCCTCCGCTTGAATTTATCGCCAATCAATTCGATATCGGTGATTTTTCCTTTTACCTGAATGAACGGCATTAGTTCATTTACTTCCCGTAAGGAATAAAAACGGGTGCGATCTTCGTAACGAAATGGGTAATGCTGAATTAAATCGCCAAAGGTGAACAGCTTCAGTTCTTTTTGAAGCAAGGCTGCGCGCTGCGGCCCTACGCCTTTTAAGAATTCCAGTGAAGTATCGAAGAAAGACATTTTAACTTGGCAGTGTGCAAATTAAGATATTGTTATTCACTAAAAAGTGGGTTACTCGACAACAATCTACTTTTGTGATGGACTGTTAAAATATCAATTCGTTGTGGTGTAACGATTCGATAAATGATTCGATATCTTCCTTCACTTACTTGCCGAATGGTAGAAATGGCTAATTCAGGAACGATTGAACCAAACTCGGGGTATTGTTCTAAAACTTTAACCCGTTCGAAGAATCGTTCCGTTTGAATTTTAGCATAGTAAAGAGAATCTTTGGCAATAAACTCGGCAATGTTTTCAATGTCCTCAAGCGATTGAGGTGTCCAGTTTACTTCAGTAGCCATTGACTAAGTTTCGCTCGGGCATCGGCAGTTGAAAGAATCTGATCAGCTTTTGATTGCTCTATGCCTGATTCAATTTTTTGCAAAAGAATCAGTCGCTCGAAAAGCTCATCTATTGAAAAGGTATCTGGAAGATCCTTTATCGTTTCAATCAATTTTTCCTTTGAGATCGGTGCCATTGATCAAATTTACAAAAAACTAATAGTAATAATTGAGAATTTTCAAATCAACGAATCACCGAATTAGCTAATCACCGAATCCCCGAATTAGCCTTCTTCCACTCAAGCGTATTGATCAGGTGCATCACTTCCTTCTTCATGAAGTCGATAGCCGGAGCAAGGGAGTCGTTGTGTACTTTGGCATTGAAATACAAAGCGCCACGCAAAAAGTTTTTCGAAGAATCGGTCATAGTGAATTGAAACTGACTAGGCACTTCGCCACTGATCTCTGCGATCAAAGCCGTTTTGCCGAGTGGTGTTACTATTTTCACTTCGTCTATGCCATACGCTTTGATTTGCTGCTTGCTAGTTAGGTTATAAGCATCGTCTAAGAATTCTTTCAATAACTCATCCTTGTTCAGCAATTGCTTGTACGTAATGTGAATGTTTGCTTTTAGTGTGGGGTAATAAATTTCCACCCAATGCTTTTCGTTAATCCACGAAGTGTCGCGTAAGAGTTTGGCCGAAGTAGAATATTCAAATTGATACGGCAGACTATCCGGCAAAGCTTGATACTTTGCTTCCGGTAATAGGAGACGATTGTAGCCCTTGGGTTTCGGTTGATAATTCGTGGTGCAACTAATTGCTACGCAACCAGAAGTAGCAATGAGCATCCCAAAACAAATATTCTTAATCTTCATCCTTCTCGCTTTCATCTGCCATGTTTACACGCACGCGATTAATTCTCTTTTGATCGGCCGTGAGGATGGTGAAGGTAAACCGATCGAATTGAATTTGCTCTCCTACTTTAGGCAATGAGCCATGCAATTCTAAAATCAAACCGCCCACCGATTCACTCTCGCCTTTTACATCATCAAAAATGGTTGCTTCCACATCCAGTGCTTTGCACATGTCGTGGACCAATGTTTTTCCTTCAAATACAAAAGTGCGATCATCAATTTTCTGATAGCCCAAGTTGACTTCATCAAACTCATCGTTGATTTCGCCAATAATTTCTTCAATCAAATCTTCCAAAGTTACGAGGCCAGAAGTGCCTCCATACTCATCTACTACTACCGCCATGTGCACACGCTTGCTTTGAAAATCTTTCAAGAGCGAGTCGAGTTTTTTTGTTTCGGGCACAAAGTAGCCTGGGCGCAACAGCTTTTGCCATTTAAAATTCTCGGTTTCTTCCAGATAAGGAAGCAAGTCTTTGATATACAAAATTCCCTCTACGTGATCGAGCGTTTCTTTGTAAACCGGGATACGTGAGAAGCCCGATTTATTTACCTGCTCCATCAATTCTTTAAAATTCAAATCCACATCAACAGCCGAAATATCCATGCGCGATTTCATCACTCGCTTCACCGCCAAGGTGCCAAAGTTCACAATGCTTTTAAGGATGTCTTTTTCTTCGGCTGTGGTCTCGTTGTTTTCGGTAGTCAGATCCAATGCCTGATTCAATTCATCTACCGTGGTGCTGTAACCCTTCTTTTCAATTCTGCGCTCAATCACATTACTCATGCTTAGCAACAAATAGGAGATCAAGTGCCAAACCTTTTCAAGGATTAACCACATGCCGCCCATACGTCTGGCAAAGGTCCAGTTGTGGCGAGTGGCATAAACTTTTGGAATGATTTCACCAAAGAACGTAATGGCAAACGTAGCACCGAATGTTACCAAACCCACAATGGTTTCGCTGGGTTTACGCGTGCCTGCCATTTCCCACATTAAAAAAGTAGAGATCGTAACCACACCCACATTCACAAAATTATTCATGATGAGAATGGTGGCTAACAATAAGCGTGGCTTCTTGAGCAATTGCACAATATTCTTATCAGCCGGCTCGTCTGATTCGCGGCAACGCTCAAAGTCATCTGCTTTTAATGAAAAGAAGGCCACTTCGGAAGCCGAAATCATGGCTGACATAAAAAGCAAAATGGCAATCGCAATAAAACTAATCGTGTAGAAGTAGTTGAACTCGAAAAGTACTTCCGACAATATAAATCCTAGCGACATGAATAAATGATCCGTTTCCAAGTATTTGAAGTGTTAAGCTGACCTAAAATGGTAGATCATCCGTAGCGTGGGGAGCGGCACCAAAATCACTCGGTGCTGCCTGGCTTGCCGGTGCTGACGAGTTAGATTTTTCATAATTATTGCCTCCACCTGGTTTGCTGCCCAGCAAGGTCATATTATCACCAACAATTTCAGTAGTATAGCGCGTTACGCCTTCTTTTTCCCAACTGCGTGTCCGCAACTTTCCTTCAATGTAAACCTGGTCGCCTTTGTGCAAATATTTCGCTGCAATATCTGCCAGGCCGCGCCACAAGACAACGTTATGCCATTCCGTGATTTCTTTGCGCTCGCCTGTAGTTTTATCTTTATATGTTTCGCTGGTAGCCATGGTAAAGTTGGCTACGGTAGCCCCATTTTCCAGATTTCTTACTTCCGGGTCTTTTCCTAGTCTGCCTACGAGAATAACTTTGTTTACGCCTGACATATTTCTGTTCTGCTTTTAGTTGGATTGCAAAAATACCAAAAAATCAGGGAAGGAGTGAGGATAATTGAAATGGCGGTTTTTATCGGTTTTCTTTGAATTTTTAGAATTAACTTATCGAGGCGATGAGAAGAACACTTTTATTTTTGATTGTGAGTATTGGAGGTGGTCAAAAGAAATAAACTATTCCTGTGCCTTCACATACTTTTCAATCACAACCGGCTTAGGAATTTGTTCTACCTCTTTTTTTGAATAGACCTGCAATGCTAGTTTCTTGGCGGCTACCGAAAACTCTTTATCTGATTTTAACTCCATCGGAATGAAATGAATGAACAGCTGCTGATGGGAAAGTACATGCTTCAATGGTGCCGGAAGTTTGGAAGGCAAATAAGGCGCTACAATTGACATTTCTTCTTGACGCAACCCAGCTGAATTAGCGGGTCGTTTTTTTTCAATCAGATAGAAATCATACAAACCTTGCCAAATATCTTTAGCGGTTCGCTGCTTCATCAAGCGCTTGTTCTTAAATCGAATGTCGAAGTAGTAAAAGTATCGCTTTTTGATTTTTGTCTTTTTGGATTTGATGGGCAGCACGTTTTGTAATTCGTGTTTTCGAGCCACGCATGCGCTTGAAAAAATACACTCATCGCATTTAGGATTTTGTGGCAAGCAATGCAGCGCGCCAAACTCCATCATCGCCTGATTAAATAAGTCCGGATCTTTTGCGGGCACCAATTGATTGGCCTTTTCAAAAAAATATTTTTTTCCCTCTGTGCTGGCAGTATCTATTTCAATACCAAACACGCGTGCCAGCACTCGATACACATTACCATCTACTACAGCTACTGATTCTTTAAAAGCAATGGAGGCAATCGCTGCAGCGGTATAAGGCCCTACGCCCGGCAGTTTTTGAAGTTCGTTAAAGGTGTTTGGAAAAATTCCATTATAAGTTTCAACAATTTGTTTGGCACATGTATGCAAATTGCGGGCGCGCGAGTAGTATCCTAAGCCTTGCCACAACCGCAATACATTTTGTTGTGGAGCTGCCGCCAATTTTGCTACGGTTGGATAGGCGTTCACAAAACGTTCGTAATAAGGAAGACCTTGCGCTACACGTGTTTGTTGCAGAATAATCTCTGATAACCAAATTTTATAGGGGTCTGTAGTTTCGCGCCAAGGCAAAGGTCGTTTGTTCTCGGTGTACCAACGAATAATTTTTTGTGCGAAAGCCGGTGATTGAATCATAGTTTGATAACAAAGTAAACCAAGAAATGGCCTTCTACACGCACGATGATCAAGATTGTGCTTCGCAACAAGGTTAGAAGTATTTATTTAATTAAAACTAAAAAAGACCGCTTTCAACCAAATCAATCAACTCTTTGGCGTGTTTTATGTGTTCACGTAGTTGATAGTCAGTAAATTAATTTTGGAATTGAACGAACTGCTTATAAATTTGCCATCCCAAAAAATTCAGGACTTAAACTATACACTCGTGACGAAAGCTGACGTAATCAATCAAATTGCTGATAAAACCGGAATCGATAAAGCAGATGTTTCAGCCTCTGTTGAAGCATTCTTTAATATTGTAAAGAGCAACATGGCTTCCGGTCATAATATTTATGTGCGCGGATTTGGCAGCTTCATCAATAAAAAGAGAAAGAAAAAAATTGCACGCAATATTTCTCGCAACACAGCCATTGTAATTGACGAACATTATATCCCCAGCTTTAAGCCCGCCAAAATTTTTGTGAACAAGATCAAGAATAGCGATAAAGTAAAGCAGATGGCCGAGAGCATGGCTCATGACGATACTAACGAGATGGAAGAAAACGGTTAATTGCTTAGGCTTTTTGCTTTTGTAAGCCTTTCGCCTCGCTACTACTTATGCTGAAGACTCGCCTCATTCTTATTATAGTCAGTGCCCTCATCATCTGGCTCATTTTTATGCTACCCAAAGCGGTGGTAGAAAATGAAAATCAATTAGCTGCTACTGATTCGGTAAAAGAGGGCAAAACCATCCCTTCCAAAGGCCACAGCGATGTACCTGTTGCTTTAAGCAACGCCATCAAAAGCTTGAGAACCCAATACTTACAGGGTTCACCGAATCAAAAAAATGCTATCTTTGCCGACTCTTTGCGAAGCCTATACACGCAAGCGGGTCAATTTGACAGCGCTGCATGGTATGCCGAGCAATCAGCAACGTTCTTTAAAACAACCGAAAGTTTCCTGAAGGCAGGCAACAGTTATTATGAAGCCTACACCTTCTCTATGGGGCCCGAAAAGCAACAAGGCATGGCTCTGAAAGCTCAAGAGTTTTTAGGAAAAGCTATCGAAGGTAATCCGAAAAACTACGAATTGAGGGTGAAAATGGGTATGACGTACCTGAGTTCATCTCCCATGCAGGGCATTCAAAAGATACGTGAGGTACTGGCTGAAGATCCTAAAAATGAGTTTGCCCTTTATAACTTGGGTATGCTCTCCATGCAATCGGGGCAATATGATCGCGCCATTGAAAGGTTGAATGATTTGATTGAAGTGAACCCCAATCACGTACAAGGTCAGCTTCTTTTAGGTGTAGCCTACATGAATGCCGGAAACAAAGAAAAGGCGAAAGCCCAATTTGAAAAAGTAAAAAAGTTGGATAATGATCCCGCAGTACAATCCACTGCAGATTCTTATTTACAAGAGTTAAAAGTAAAATAAATGTTAAACCATCGCTCGTCACTCTCCCAAAGAGAGCTTCTGCACAAAGCAGAACGATGAGCCTAAACCAAAAAGCATTATGCCAAGTGGTAAGAAAAGAAAGAAGCACAAAATGGCTACTCACAAACGTAAAAAGCGTTTGAGAAAAAACCGTCATAAGAAAAAATAGTAAGTAGAGGCTTGGTGCCTTCGCTTATTGTAAAGGGCGTTGAATTATTTCAGCGCCCTTTCAACAGTATTAGTCCTATTATTTTCAACATCCAATTTTTTAAGTTTTGAGTAACGAGCTAATTATTAGTGCTACTCAGGACGGATGTCGCATAGCCCTTTTAAAGGACAAGCAACTTGCCGAGTTTCATGAAGAAACCAATGGAAGCAAGTTTGTAGTTGGTGATATTTATTTAGGCACTGTAAAAAAAATAGTGCCGGGCCTCAACGCTGCATTTATAGACATTGGTTATGAGAAAGACGCCTTTCTTCATTACCTCGATTTAGGTGCTCAGTTCGGATCCCTTCAGAAGTTCACCAAGCTTGTTCGTTCGAAGAAAATCACCGGAGGGAAACTGGATAAGTTTCAACTGGAAAAAGATATTGACAAGCACGGCAAAATAGGCCAGCAGCTTGCCAAAAATCTACTCATTCCGGTGCAAGTGGTGAAAGAGCCCATTTCTACTAAAGGGCCGCGACTTTCGTGCGAGTTATCCCTAGCCGGGCGATACCTGGTTTTGGTTCCCTTCTCATCTGGGGTGAGCATTTCGAAACGGATTGCCAGCAGTGAAGAACGAAAGCGTTTGCAGCGCCTTATTCAATCTATCAAACCCGAAAATTTTGGTGTGATCATTCGCACCGTTGCCGAAGGCAAAGAAGTAGCCGAGCTCGACAAAGACATGCGTAGCCTGGTGAAAATGTGGGAAGATGGCATGACCCGTATGGTCGATGGCAACCCACGTGATAAAATCATCGGAGAACTCAACAAAACCTCTTCCATTTTACGCGATGTGTTAAACGAATCGTTTGACAACGTGATGGTAGACGACAAGAAGATCTACGATGAGGTAAAAAGCTACATTCACAACATCGCTCCCGATAAGGAGAAAATTGTAAAACTCTACACCGGCAAAGCCAAGATTTTCGAGCACTTTGGTGTTGAAAAGCAAATCAAATCTGCATTCGGCCAAACGGTGAGTTTGAAAGGTGGCGGCTATCTGATCATTGAGCACACCGAGGCATTGCATGTCATTGACGTAAACAGCGGCAATAAATCCAATCGTGAGGAAAGTCAGGAAACTACTGCTCTTTCCGTAAACTTGGAAGCGGCCAAAGAAGTAGCTCGTCAGTTTCGCTTACGCGATATGGGTGGCATTATTGTAGTAGACTTTATTGACATGCGTGGCATCGACAATAAGAAGCTCATCTACAACAAAGTGAAGGAAGAGATGGAAAGCGATAAGGCGAAGCACACGATTCTGCCGCTTTCCAAATTTGGTTTGATGCAAATTACCCGTGAGCGCGTGCGCCCGCAAATGAATATTGCCACCAAAGAAGTGTGCCCTACCTGCAATGGCAGCGGCAAGATTGAAGCTTCTATTTTGGTGACCGATAAAATTGAAGAGCACGTGCGCTATCTCTTCGAGAATCAAAATGAGAAGAAGCTGGTGCTGGCATTGCATCCCTTCTTGTTTGCTTACTACACCAAAGGGTTTATTTCTAAGCGCATGAAGTGGTATTTTAAATACAAGCGCTCGGTAGAGTTGATCAAAGATTCTTCCTTGGCTATTACGGAATACAAGTTTTTGAATCCGGATGGCGAAGAGATTGAATTAGCGCAAGAGAAAAGCACCCCGGCTTTGGCGGGGGATTGATTTCAGAACGAAGATATTTTTATTGGAAGCCCTCTCAACCGGAGGGCTTCTTTTTTATATCCATCCCATCATCCATTATTCGCATTCGCGTGTTATTTTTACAAAACCGATTTTCATTCTTGAAGCGCGCGCTATTTACTCTATTATTTTTATTATGGTTTGGCGTGTCGTTTAGTCAAACTGGAAACTCGTGCACTGCGCCACACCTTTTAGTGAACAAAATCAAAGCAGAGCATTTCAGTCCTCCGGCTATTGATGAAAAATTTCATGATAGTATAATTGAAGAGTTTATAGAAATCCTTGATCCGGCCGGGTTGTATTTTCTGGAATCCGATGTAAAAGAAATAAGTGCGTTTCCGTTGCACCTGAATGATCCGACTAAAAGCAATAGCTGCGAGTTTATTGACAAGGCCGCGCAAGTGTATCAGAAAAGGCTAACGGAAGCTGTGCGGATTGTTTCACTCAAAACAGCTAAGTCATTTGATTATTCCAAAAATGACAGCTTGTACTTTTCAGTGAATCAAACTACGGGTTATGAAAAGACTATCTCTGAACTGGAAAGGCATTGGGAAATTTGGCTTAAGGCTTCTACGCTTTCGCGGATGGCGCAGACTGCCAAAGCAATGACAGTGAAAGACTGGATGGCAGTCGAAAAAGTGTCTCGCGAAAAAGTGAGAGATAAAACGTTGGCCAAACTTAATCGATTACTTCGCGGCAGTGTTTCACCCAAAGAGTTTGTTGGCAACGCGCTACTCAAATCCATCGCGCTTTCCTTCGATCCACATACTAATTACTTTACGCAAAGCGAAATAAAAGATTTTGAAAGCTCTCTCTCATCGTCAGCCTATTCCTTTGGATTTGATTTGGATGAAAACGCGTTGGGTGAAACTGTTGTCGACCGCCTAGCTCCGGGTGGGCCTGCCTGGAACAGTCATCTGATCAATAAAGGAGATGCCATTATATCAGTGTCTTGGCCAAATAGAGAAGTTTCTAATCCATTGGATTTTGATGACAATGAATTTGAAGGAAAGATAAATTCAGCAGATAGGCTTTCCGGAACTTTTACTTTTAAGAAAGCGGATGGCAGTTCTGTTGAAGTATTGTTACACAAAGAAAAACGTGAATCCATCGAAAGCAATGTGCAAAGCCTTTTGCTCAAAGGCGAAAAATCAGTTGGCTACATCTCATTGCCCGGCTTCTATTCGGATTGGGGTGGTGAAGGGCAAAGTTGTGCGAGTGATGTTGCCAAAGAAATCATTAAATTAAAAAAAGAGAACATTCAAGGACTCATCCTCGACTTACGATTCAATGGTGGAGGTTCCGTACAAGAGGCGATTGAATTGGCTGGAATATTTATTGATGTAGGACCTATGGCGCTCTCCAAATCAAAAGATGGGCAAATCATTTCTTTAAAGGATATTCACAAGGGCTTTGCCTATGATGGACCGCTGGTCATCTTGATGAATGGGTTTAGTGCTTCTGCATCCGAAATTACGACAGCTGCATTGCAGGATTACAACAGAGCATTGGTGGTGGGCAGCACTTCTTACGGAAAAGCTACCGCGCAAAATGTTTTTCCTTTAATTCAGGGAAAAGACTCTTTGGGTTTTGTAAAAATTACGCTCTCCAAAGCGTATCGGATCACCGGTAAAAGTCACCAGCGTAAAGGTGTGCAACCGGATATTTATTTGCCTGACTTCTATAGCATTTTGCAAATTAGTGAGCGCACCAATCGCCATGCGTTACCCAGTGATTCGGTAATTAAGAAAGTATATTACACCCCACTGACAAAACCAACAGTTGCACCTTTGAAAAACCGAAGCGAAGAGCGTATCCAAAATTCGGCTTGGTTCAAGCAATTGCGTGATTTCCAAAACTTCTATCAGGCGCCTCAATCGTTAGAAATCAACGCGTACATTCAGCATCATCTCGCATCGCAAGCGCATGTCAAGCAGCTTGATGAAACAAAAAGTGCCAGCACTAAACCTTTATATCGTGTCATGCAAAATAAATTTGATGGGGCTTTGCTAGGGTTAGATGAAAATCGAAACCTGGCGAGTCAAGAGTTACTCAAGGAAATTGAGCGAAGTGCTTATATTGAAGAAGCTTTTCAAATCATACTGAATTATCTATCACTTACAAAACCATAACTACATTATGCGAGCTATTTTCATTTTCGTATTTACATTCATTTCATTTATCCACCAATCACAAGCTCAAAATATGACGGTCGCTACCGAATACTTAGGCTATGTAGGTGAACAGTGCAAATTGATTTCGAATGATATGATGGCCTACACAAGTGCTGCCTCTCATAATAAAAGCGCACGCAAGGTTGAAAAAAAACGATTGGAGTTAATGCAAACCATTAAGCAAGCGGTTACCAACATGCGCAAGCTAAAGCCATTTAACGGAGATCCTGCCTTACGCGATTCTGCACTTGCTTATTTTCAAATCACTTCAGCCCTTTTAAATGAAGATTACGCGAAGATTGTGAACATGGAAGAAATAGCGGAACAATCTTACGATGCGATGGAGGCTTTTATGTTGGCCAAGGAAAAAGCCAACGAACGTGCCGATAAGGCCTACTTAATCTTTGATAAAGAATTTGAAGCATTCGCAGCAAAAAATAAAATTCGTTTGATTGAGTCCTCTTCCAAACTTTCCAAAAAAATGGAAGAAGCAAGTGCTGTTTATAAATATTACAATCGCATTTATCTCATCTTCTTTAAGAGTTATAAAGATGAGGTCTATTGGATGGATGCCTTGAAAAAGGGAGATGTCAGTGCCATGGAGCAAACTAAAAATGCACTATTCGCCAGTAGTACTGAAG
>JABFSO010000217.1 GCA_013140555.1 Cyclobacteriaceae bacterium
TCCAGACGAATTATAAAAACATAATACTGTGAATAAAGCCTGCGGCACTTCACAGATATTTATTTTGCATTAGCCACCGAGTTAAAATCCGTGTTATAAAATTAATTCGAGGCTACGCCTCTTGGATGCTAACGGCATCTATTGCCATTCGTCAGAAGATTGATTGAACAATTCATGAGAACTAAGCGACCAATTAAACCGCAACAGAATCTAAACGCAATACTATAAGTCAAGCCTATGGACTTAGTTTATGTAATCCAGTCCATGGGATTATCTAGGGGAAGTAGTAGTGCCAATTAAACATAATACTGTGAATAGAGCCTACGGCACTTCGTAGATATTTATTTTGCATTAGCCACCGAGTTAAAATCCGTGTTATAAAATTAACCGAGGTTTACGCCACTTAAATGCTAACACCATCTAATCTAAACAAATCAAAGCAAGACAAATTAATTGTTCAGTACCTATTCGTAAGGATCAAATTTTGAGATTAAATGATAGCCGTAGGCTTACAAATGCAATTTAATCCCAACGATGAGTTGATAGATGTCACTTGTCAAACGGATTAAATTCTGAAGAGAAACGAGAGCCGTAGGCTCGGGCTATTTTGAAGTGCTGGACTTTAGTCCAGCTTAAATTTCATAATGAAATTGAGTGCCGTAGGCACGGTGCATTTTGATTTCAAAATTTCTCGCCAGCCAATCAAACCAAAGCATATTAGGTTCAATCTAATTTTTATTCCAGTTCTTTAAAAATATATTGTTCATCGAAATCAATCTTGAACAATTTCAGCAATTCTTTATACTCCGCTAAAAATGTTTGTTTTGCATGATGCTTCTCTTGATTCTGAATGTACTTGTAAACAGAATCAATCTGAGATTGTCCATATGAAAACACGCCATAACCTTCTTGCCACTCAAAGCGCTGTTTCGTAAGCTGGTGATCATTAATATACTTCGAGGATTTTGCCTTCACAGACTTCATCAGTTCAGACACTGAAACGGCCGGCCGAAGGCCAAGAAAACAATGAACATGATCTTCAACACCATTCACTATAATGGTTTTGCAATCAGATTCATTAATGAGATTCCCAATTACGCCAAACAAATTGCTTCTCCAGTCTTTCATCAGAACAGCGTTTCGATACTTAACCGCAAAAACGGTTTGCAGATAAATCTGATGATACGTGTTCGCCATACAATCCTAAAACCAATTAGAATTTATTACATATGAATAGGACGATTGGCCGTAGCGGCTAAGCATGCTTCTTTCACCGCCTCCATGTAAGTAGGGTGAGCGTGGCTCATGCGTGAAACATCTTCTGCGGAAGCTCTGTATTCCATAGCCACCACTCCTGCAGCAATCATATCAGCTGCGCGGGCACCAATAATATGCACTCCCAAAATCTCGTCTGTATTTTTGTCAGCAAGAATTTTTACCAAGCCATCCAAGTCCATACTGGCGCGAGCTCTACCCAATGCCTTGTAAGGGAAACTACCCAACTTGTACGCGCGCCCTTGTTCTTTCAATTGTTCTTCGGTGTAACCCACACTAGCCACTTCTGGCCAAGTATACACCACACCCGGAATCAGCAAATAATTAATGTGTGGTTTTTGCCCAGCCATTTGCTCGGCCACCATCACACCTTCTTCTTCTGCCTTGTGTGCGAGCATCGCTCCGCGCACCACATCACCAATCGCGAAGATATTGTCGACCTTTGTTTTTAAATGATCGTCTACCGGAATTTTTCCGCGATCTAATTCGATACCCACTTTATCTAAACCAAGACCATCGGTATACGGTCTTCTTCCCACACTCACCAAACAATAATCGCCAGTCAATTCAATAGCTGCACCACCTGCTTTTGGTTCTGCCTTTACAACTACTTCTTTTCCCTTGTTTTCAACAACCGTTACTTTGTGGCCAAGATAAAATTCCATTCCCAACTTCTTGGTTGCTTTCTGTAATTCTTTGCCCATGGTTCCATCCATCGTAGCAATCAGGCTGTCCATAAATTCAACCACCGTAACTTTGGCGCCAATCCGAGCATAGACAGAGCCGAGTTCCATTCCAATAACACCTCCTCCTATAATGATCAAATGCTTAGGCACTTCTTTGAGTTCAAGCGCTTCAGTACTGGAGATAATTCTTTTTTTATCAAAAGGAGCAAAAGGCAAAGGCGTAGGCTTTGATCCGGTCGCAATGATTACTTTCTCGGTAGTGATGGTAGTTTCTTTTCCATCGGATGATGTAATCTTTACGGTATTCTTATCGACAAACGATCCTACCCCTTTCAATACATCGATTTTATTTTTCTTCATCAGGAACGCAATGCCATCTACGTTGGCTTTCACCACACCTGCTTTGCGCGAAATCATTTGCGTCAGATTTACTTTGGGCTCGCTGATGTCGATGCCGTGTTCTTTGAAGGTATGAGCCGCATTGTGAAAATGCTCGGAAGAATCCAACAACGCTTTGGAAGGAATACATCCTACATTTAAGCAGGTACCTCCCAGCGTATCATACTTTTCGATAATGGCTGTTTTCATGCCGAGTTGTGCGCAACGGATTGCCGCAACATATCCTCCGGGACCTGAACCAATTACTGTAACTTGGTATTGCATACTCATATCAATTTTCAAATTCTGACAATCAAATTCTTATACACCTAAGATCAATCTTCCCGGATCTTCCAACAGTTCTTTCACACGCACTAAGAAGCTCACCGATTCGCGACCGTCAATGATGCGGTGATCGTAAGACAGCGCAACATACATGATCGGGCGGATAACAATCTCACCGTTCTTTACTACCGGGCGCTCTACAATATTGTGCATTCCTAAAATCGCTGACTGAGGTGCGTTGATAATCGGAGTGGATAACATCGAACCAAACACACCACCATTGGTGATCGTGAAGGTTCCGCCTGTCATTTCTTCAATCGAAAGTTTTCCATCACGCGCCCGCGTTGCTAAACGCACAATTTCTGCTTCGACTTGATTCATGCTCAATGATTCCGCATTGCGAATCACGGGAACCACTAGTCCGCGTGGCGTAGAAACTGCCACTGACACATCGCAGTAATCGTGATACACAATTTCATCTTTATCAATCGAGGCATTTACCGCAGGGAAATCTTTCAGTGCTACGCAAACGGCCTTGGTGAAGAATGACATGAATCCTAACCCAACTCCAAACTTTTCTTTGAACTGATCTTTGTATCTCGAACGCAGATCCATCACGGGCTTCATGTCTACTTCGTTGAAAGTAGTCAGCATCGCGGTTTCGTTTTTCACCGCCACCAATCGCTTGGCGATCGTTTTGCGAAGCGAAGTCATTTTATCTCTGCGCTCACCTCGTGTTCCACCCGAAGTAATTACCGGTGGCGCCATGGCAGGTGCCGGTTTTGTTTCCTTAGCCGGTGCAGCCGCTTGCGCTTTCACTGCATCGTCTTTGGTGATTCTTCCACCTACACCGCTGCCGGCTACTTGTCCAGCAGGAATTCCTTTCTCATCTAAAATCTTTGCTGCTGCCGGTGAAGGTGTACCTGCTGCATATGAAACTGAACCAGATGCCGGAGCTTGTGCCGCTGGAGTAGACGCAGCAGAAGGCGTAGCTGCAGGAGCACCACCTTCAGTCACTTCAATCTTACAAATCAATCCACCAATAGGCAGCGTAGTTTTTTCTTTCGCTACAATCCGCAAAAAACCGTTGGCCTCGGCAGGCAATTCAAAGGTTGCCTTGTCCGATTCTACTTCGGCAATTACTTCATCTAATTTTACGTAGTCGCCTTCCTTTTTTAGCCAAGTTGAAATCGTTACTTCCGTAATGGATTCGCCCACGGCAGGCACTTTCATTTCTTTGATTGCTCCGGTCGCTTTCATAGGTTGATTCGAAGGGGTTTCTGTTTTTGTCTCTTTGCTGGTTGGTGTAGGAGTTGGAGTTGCTATGACAGCTGCTGCACCACCATCGGCTATCTCACAGATCACTGTTCCGATGGGCACGACTTCTCCTTTTGGTTTTGTAATCTTCAATGTTCCGGCTTGTGGCGCGGTCAACTCAAATGTTGCCTTATCCGATTCGAGTTCGGCAATCACTTCGTCCATCTTCACCACATCACCATCTTTCTTTAGCCAATTGGCTATGGTTACTTCGGTGATTGATTCACCTACCGTGGGCACTTTTACTTGCTGTGTCATCTAAATCTGTTTTTCGTTTGCTAATCCAAGAATCGTATCAAAAAGCTTATTGCTTATCCAAAATCCAGCTTTATTCTTTAATTCATTCAATGTTTGTTCTACACTACTAATCAATTTCTTCTTCTTGGCCATTAATAATATTCCGGCAAGGCTTATCACTTCAATATTTAGTTGTTTGGCATATTTTCTACCTTTCAATTCATCAATAATTAAGAGATCTGCATTCATCTCTTTCGCTAAAACAATTGCTTCAGCCTCTCCTCTATCCAGTGAAAGTAAAAGTACGGTCACTAAATCTTTTTGACGAACCTCTCCAATTTTAATCCAATTCGTGATTTCAAATTGAATATCACAACCATCAACATTTTTTTTCAAGTTCTTGAGTTCCTGATAAACGCTACTTGGAATTATTACTTCCTTATAGAGCTTTTCAAGAAGCCACAACTTATCAATCAAATACAAATTACTGATCGCAGTCGTGTCACTCACTACAACCATTACAACTTTATCTTTTTTATTGTTTCCACATCTTCCAATAAATCAGAAACATCGTAATTCAGCGGTATTTGATTCTTTCCCAGCAAAAACTGAAATTCTGTATAACTTAACTTAGCCAATTGAGCTGCTTGACCAAATGTCAATCTCCGCTTTTGATAAAGCATCATAGCAATATCTTCCAGCATTTGATTTTCTGAAAGATCTGATAGTTCTAATATTTTATCTTCAATGACTAACATCAATATAAAGCTTATAACCTACACCTCCAGTGACTGCGATACAATTTTCTCTTGCTCCGCCTTGTGCACTTTAGAATATCCTGTGGCTGGCGATGCACTTGCCTTACGAGATATCAATTCAAGTCCGCTCAAGTAGCGCAAGATGAATGACCAGTAGCCCATATTGGCAGGCTCTTCCTGGGTCCAAACCAATTTAGCGCCTTTGTATTTCTTCAAAACGGCATTCAATTGTTTTTCAGGGAATGGATGCAATTGTTCCATGCGTACCACTGCCACATCTTTATTCTTTTTCTTGGATTGTGCTTCTAGTAAATCATAATACACCTTACCGGTACATAACACTACTTTCTTCACATCCTTTGCATTCACATTCGGATCATCGATCACTTCCTGGAATGAACCTTTCGTGAAATCCTTCAATGGAGAAACCACACTTGGATGGCGTAACAATGACTTCGGTGAGAATACGATACAAGGCTTTCTGAATTCCCATGTTACCTGTCTGCGCAGTAGATGGAAAATGTTGGCAGGCGTTGTAGGGTTAGCTACAATCATGTTATACTCAGCCGACAATTGCAAAAACCTTTCTGGGCGAGCATTTGAATGTTCCGGCCCCTGACCTTCATAGCCATGTGGCAACAACATCACCAAGCCATTCATGCGCTGCCACTTCGATTCTGCACTGGAAATAAATTGATCGATCATCACCTGTGCCCCATTGGCAAAATCGCCAAACTGTGCTTCCCAAATAACCAAAGCGTGAGGCGTGGCCATTGCATAGCCATATTCAAATCCCAATACACCAAATTCAGAAAGCAATGAATTGTAAATATTAAATTTCAGTTGATCCTTCTCAATGTTATCTAAGCCGCAATACGGTTCGTTTGTATTCGCATCAAAGAAGTAGGCATGACGATGACTAAACGTGCCGCGTTTTACATCCTGCCCGCTCATGCGCACAGGAGTGCCTTGCGTGAGCAGCGAGCCGTAGGCGAGCAATTCGGCTTCTGCCCAACCGAGAATTTTCGTTTCGAAGAAGGCCGTGCTACGATCTTTCAATAACTTTTCAATCTGCTTCAACGGCTTAAATCCTTCCGGAATAGTAGTAATTGCCTTAGCCACTTTATCAATTACGGCTTGCTTGATGCTCGTGTCGGGAGATTCATCAAAATCGGCTGGAGTTGACTTGCGTAACTTCTCCCACTCGTTTTCAATTTTCTGTGGTTTGTAAGGAAGTGGCTTTTGTTTTACTTCCGTCAATCGATCTTGCAACTGATTGCGGAAACTCTTGTCCATTTCATCGGCCAAAGAAGCATCCACATCTCCGCGTTCAATCAACTTCTTCACATACACTTCGCGTGGATTGGGATGCTTGGCAATCAGGTTATACAACTTGGGTTGTGTAAACTTAGGCTCGTCACTTTCGTTGTGGCCATGTCTGCGATAGCACAACATGTCAATGAAAATATCTTTGCCAAATTTCTGGCGATACTCCACGGCCAGATTCGCACAGAAAGTAACAGCTTCCGCATCATCACCATTCACGTGAAGAATCGGTGCATCTACAATTTTAGAAATATCCGTACAGTAAATGCTGGTACGAGCATCATCATAATCGGTGGTAAATCCTACCTGATTGTTAATTACAAAGTGAATCGTTCCCCCAGTGGTGTAGCCTGGCAATCCCGACATTTGAATTACTTCATACACAATTCCTTGTCCGGCAACCGCTGCATCGCCATGAATCAAAATGGCCATGCCTTTGCTCAAATCACCTTTGTATTCATCATCAATCTGCCCGCGCGTGTAGCCCACTACTAATGGATCTACCGCTTCCAGATGGGAAGGGTTTGGAGTTAACTTCAAGTAAATTTTATTACCGGATGGGGTGTCGATATGGCTGCTGTACCCTAAGTGGTATTTCACATCGCCATCACCCATGGTTAGGTCGGGATTGATATTTCCTTCAAACTCTGTAAAAATCTGTTCGTAAATTTTTCCGAGGATGTTCGTCAACACATTCAAGCGACCGCGGTGAGCCATACCAATCACTACTTCTTTCACGCCCAACTCGGCACTCTTATTTATAATAGTCTGTAGGGCCGGAATGGTGTTTTCGCCTCCTTCTAATGAAAAGCGCTTTTGTCCTAAAAACTTTGTGTGCAAAAAGTTTTCAAAAACAACAGCCTCATTCAGTTTAGCTAAGATTCGCTTCTTTTCGTCCTGGTTAGGATTGTAGCTGAAATATTCTTTTTCGATTTTATCAAAGAACCAGCTTCTCACCTCATCATTGCGAATGAAGTTGTATTCAAAACCGATCGTTCCCAAATAAAGAACCTTCAATCGCTCGATTATTTTGCGCAGCGATGACTTCGGCATGCCAATTTCAGAGGCTACGTCAAACTCTGTGTCTAGATCCGCATCGGTCAGGCCGAATTTGGTATGATCCAACTGCACGCCATGGTCACGTCTTTCGCGCACAGGGTTGGTATTCGATTTTAAGTGGCCAAATGAACGGTACGCAAAAATGAGCGTACGCACATAGGTCTCTTTAATATTAGGTGCATCGGCAGCACCGGCATGACCATTGTCGCCATAGCGCTGCGAAGAAAGGTCATAACCTTCAAAAAACTTTTGCCAAGAACCGTCTACCGAAGCCGGATCTTGTTTAAAATTTTGATAGAGCTGGTCGATGTAACTCGTGTCAGCATTTGATAGGTAACTGTACTTATCCATGAATTAGAAATTGAAAACTAACCAAATGTATTGAGGATGGTTAAGAATAAAAAACCTAATAATCGGTTAAACAAATATAATCTTTAAAACCCCCACTTATTGATTCATTACATCTTGATGACCAATCTTTTAGCGGCATAGTCCATTAAAAAGCTTGATTTTGACACTTTCTCAAGGCCAAGGTTGGCATATATTCAAAATCCGTTTACCTTTGCGATCCTTTTAAAAACGGACGTGTTCCAACATTAAAAAAGTAAGAAAAAATGGTAAAAATGAGATTGGCCCGCAGAGGCCGCAAAAAATTGTCAATGTTTGATATCGTGGTGGCTGACGCAAGAGCGCCTCGTGACGGTAAATTCATTGAAAAAGTAGGTACTTACAATCCTGCAACCAACCCTGCATCTATCCTAATTGATGAAGAAAGAGCTTTTCATTGGTTAATGGTAGGCGCTCAGCCTTCTGACACCGTACGTGCCATGCTTTCTTATAAAGGCATCATGTTCAGAAGACATTTGCAAATTGGCGTTGACAAAGGTGCTTTGACGCAAGAAGCAGCTGATGCTAAATTGGCTGAATGGTTGAAAGGCAAAGAAGCTAAGATCGAAACGAAGGTTTCAAACTTAACAAAATCGAAGCAAGATGCTGCCAAGGCTCGTAAAGATGCCGAAGCAAAAGTGAAAGAAGCACGTGCTGAAGCCATCCGCAAGAAGGCTGAAGTTCCTGCTGCTCCTGCCGCTGAAGCCGCTCCTGCTGCCGAAGAGCAAGCGTAATTTTCTACAATTGAATTCATAAAATGCCATCGCCTTCACGGGGATGGCATTTTTATTTATTACTATGGATAAAGAACAATGTTTTAAAATCGGCTATGTAGCCAAAACCCATGGTCTCAAAGGCGAAGTGACATTAATTGTAACTGAACCGGTTGATTTTGAATCCATTGAATCTGTCTTTATTGAACTTCGGGATTCTTTAGTTCCACATTTTGTCTCTTCTTTTTCCGATCGTGGCGATAAAGTGTTTGTCAAATTCGATGACATCGATACGCCCGAAAAAGCTGCCTCTCTAAAAGGTGGAAGTTTGTATTTACCTAAAGATGCCCGGCCTAAACTAAAAAGAGGCGAATTCTATGACGATGAAGTGGTTGGCTTCTTAGTGGTAGACGAAAGTTTGGGCGAGCTAGGAGAAGTGACTGAAGTAAGCTCCTCGGGCCCCAACCGCCTTCTGACAGTAAATGTGAAAGGAAAAGAATTGCTCATTCCCGTCAATAGTCCATTTGTACTGAGTACAAACAAAACCAAAAAAACCATCAAAGTTGCTTTGCCGGATGGCTTTTTAGACATTTAGCTATGCGTCTGGATATTATTACCTGTTTGCCTCGTCTACTTGAAAGCCCTTTTTCGGATTCTATTTTGAAAAGAGCACAGGACAAAGGCTTAGTGACTGTTAAAATCCACGACCTAAGGCCTTATTCCACCAATAAGCACCGAACTACAGATGATTACGCATTTGGTGGCGGTGCCGGCATGGTAATGATGATCGAACCCATCGACCGATGCATTTCAGCCTTAAAAGCCGAACGCACCTACGATGACATTATATATATGAGTCCGGATGGGGAATTGCTATCGCAATCTATTGCCAACCAACTAAGCCTCAAGCAAAATTTAATTTTATTGTGTGGACATTATAAAGGTGTGGATGAGCGTGTGCGCCAACATTTGATTACGCGTGAAATTAGCATTGGCGACTACGTGCTTTCCGGAGGCGAATTAGCGGCTGCCGTAGTGGCCGACTCTGTGATTCGCCTGCTCCCTGGAGTTTTGAATGACGAAACCTCCGCGCTCAGCGATTCTTTTCAGGATGGCATGATTGCACCACCTGTATACACTAGACCGGCTGAATACAATGGCTGGAAGGTGCCCGATGTATTACTTTCCGGCCATCAGGCCAAAATTGAGGACTGGAAGCAAGAACAATCCCTGAAAAGGACCAAAGAACGCAGGCCGGGGTTAACTTCTTAGCAGGAAATTTCTTTTGGCGGGCTTCCAAATTCAACTTCTTCACCTATATTTGCAGTCCATTTTAAAAACCGAGTACCATGGCCGATTTAATGAAAATTGTAGAGCAGGAGTTAGGCTCTAAAAGAAGCAGCATCCCAAATTTTAAGGCAGGTGATACCATCAGCGTACACGTTAAAATCAGCGAGGGAAATAAAGAGCGTATTCAGCAATTTCAAGGCGTGGTATTATACCGCAGAGGTACTAACACCAATGGAGAGAGCTTTTCAGTAAGAAAAGTATCCAATGGTGTGGGTGTTGAGCGTATTTTCCCTATCCTAAGCCCTAGCATTGATAAAATCGAGTTTGTAAAAGCCGGTAAAGTGCGCAGAGCGAAATTGTATTATATGAAAGGCCGTCAAGGTAAGTCAGCTCGTATTAAAGAGAAATTGGCTAACACCGCACAGGCTTAATTCGATAAAAACACTAAAAAAACCCATTTCTAACACAGAAATGGGTTTTTTGCTTTCATACGATAACCTTGGATGAATTGGGGTATCAGCCTATATTTGTCCCTCACTTAAAAAAACCTATGGCTAGACCAACCATCACCGAGTTACTTGGTAAAGATGCCGAGTCGCTTTTAACACACAAAAGCAAGACAATTCCAAAAGAAAGTTTGCATTTACCCGGCCACGATTTCGTGGACAGAATTTTTTCTATTTCTAACCGCAATCCTCAAACCTTGCGCAGCTTACAGGTAATGTTTGACAAAGGAAGATTGGGTAACACCGGTTTCCTTTCCATTTTACCGATCGACCAAGGTATAGAACATAGCGCAGGTGCTTCCTTCGCCAAAAATCCGATCTACTTCGATCCTGAAAATATCATCAAGTTGGCTATTGAGGGAGGATGCAATGCCGTGGCTACCACTTTTGGTGGTTTGGCAATGATGTCCAGAAAATATGCACACAAAATTCCATTCATTGTAAAAATCAATCACAATGAATTGCTGACCTACCCCAACCGTGCCGATCAAATCATGTATGGTTCTGTGGAAGACGCTTGGAATTTAGGTGCTGTAGCAGTGGGTGCTACCATCTATTTTGGTTCTGACAATGCCACCCGTCAAATTCAGGAAGTTGCTGCTGCCTTTGAGCGCGCGCACGAACTGGGTATGGCTACTATTTTATGGTGTTACACCCGCAATGATGCCTTCAAAAAGGACGGTGTGGACTATCACACTTCAGCTGACTTAACTGGTCAGGCCAATCACCTAGGAGTTACTATCCAAGCTGATATTATTAAGCAAAAATTAGCGACCAACAATGGCGGCTACAAAGCCTTGAACACAGGCACGAGCAGCTATGGTAAATTGGACGAACGTATTTATACAGAGTTAACAACTGATCACCCGATCGATTTGTGCCGTTACCAAGTGTTGAATTGTTACAATGGCCGCGCTGGCTTGATCAACTCTGGCGGTGATTCAAAAGGATCAAGTGATATGGCAGATGCTGTACGTACAGCAGTTATCAATAAGCGCGCAGGTGGTATGGGTTTGATTTCCGGAAGGAAAGCATTCCAACGTCCTTTGAAAGAAGGCATTGAAATTCTACAAGCCATACAAGACGTTTATTTAGATAGTAAGATTGACATTGCTTAGTCAAAAAAGTTAACAATTGACAATAGCACATTGACAAACCCAAATCTTGTCGATTGCTTATTGTCAATTGTTGATTCATTGATTAATGTTCAAATATTCAAATTGATGAATTAACTATGCCTTGGTTCAAACGGACAGATAAAGGAATTCTAACCCCCACCGAATCGAAACGCGAAGTGCCGGATGGCCTTTGGTTCAAATCTCCGGGAGGAAAAATCATTCACACACGCGAATTAAAAAACAATGCGTATGTAGTTCCTGAAGAAGACCTTCATGTAAAAATTGGTTCTGAAGAATATTTTGAAATCTTGTTCGACAACAATGAGTTTACCGAGCTTGACGTCAACATGGAATCGGCAGACCCATTGAAATTTGTTGACACCAAAGCGTATCCTAAAAGAATCAAAGAATCACAATCCAAAACTCAATTGAAAGATGCTGTGCGCACTGCTTATGGCAAAATCAATGGATTGGATTTGTGTGTTGCCTGTATGGACTTCACCTTCATTGGCGGTTCGATGGGCTCTGTAGTTGGCGAAAAAATTGCACGCGCTATTAATCATTCGTTGAAAACGAGAACACCATTCCTCATGATTTCGCGCTCAGGTGGCGCCCGCATGATGGAAGCTGGACTTTCGTTGATGCAAATGGCTAAAACTTCGGCTCGCCTGGCTCTTTTGGACGAAGCGAAGATTCCATACATCTCTTTACTCACAGATCCTACCACCGGTGGAGTTACAGCATCGTATGCTATGCTCGGTGATTTCAACATTGCAGAACCTGGTGCCTTGATCGGCTTTGCCGGCCC
>JABFSO010000268.1 GCA_013140555.1 Cyclobacteriaceae bacterium
GGTCTAATTTACCGGCTTCAATTTTTGAAAAGTCCAGCACATCATTCACCAGATTAAGAAGTGCGTGAGCTGATTGCGATACGTTACTCAGGTATTGCTGTTGTGTGTCGGTTACGTGTGTTTTTGTTAACAGATCGGTAAAACCGATTACGCCATTGAGTGGTGTTCTTAGTTCGTGACTCATATTGGCCAAGAATTCTGATTTTGCTGCACTTGCGGCTTCAGCCTGCCTTTTACTTTGTTCCAACTCTGCGGTGCGCTTCACTACCAGTTTTTCCAGCAACTGGTTTTTATTACGAACGCTTCTGATTCTTAACGAGTAGCCCGTGTATAGCACGATGACCAATGTGGTGAGAATAGCCAACCGAAACCACCACGTCCTCCACCAAGGCGGTAACACATGTATGATCAATGAAGTGCCCGCTTCATTCCATACCCCGTCTGCTCTACTTGCTTTAACTCTAAAAGTATACGTGCCAGCGGGAAGGTTCGTATAAGTAGCATTGCGTTGGTTGCCTACGTAGTTCCACTCATTTTCAAAATTATCCAGTTTATAGGCGTAGCTATTACCGGATGGATTACTGTAGTTAATCCCAACAAAATCGATCGTCAATACGGAATGTTTATAGGTTAATTCTATGTCCTTTGTTTGCGTAATGGATTGTTTGAGTATGGAGTCGGGTGCTAAAATTCGAATGGACTTATTCAATATTTTTAAATCAACAATACGAATCGGCAACAGACTGGGATTGTCGCGAATGCTATCCGGATGAAAGACCAAAAGACCTTTATCATGGCCCAGGTAAAGTGTGCCGTTCTGATCTTTCAAAGCAGCCCCTGCCCTAAATTCCAACCCTTGCAGGCCATCACTCCGATTGTAACTTCTGACAGCCCGGGTTACCGGATTGAATTTAATGAGTCCATTATTTGTGCCTAGCCATAGATTTCTGTGATCATCTTCAATGATAGTCCTTGCACCGATGTCACGAAGTATCGTTTTAAATTTGCCTTCAGCCGGATTGAGTAGATTGAGTCCTTCGGATAAACCGACCCATGTTTGATTCGCGTGGTCTTTAAAAATGGTATACACGGAGTTATCGGATATACTGGTAGAATCGCCAATCGCATTCCGATAGCAGGTAGTGTTGTGTGTATTGACATTCCATTTGACCAATCCATCTCGGGTACAGATCCAAAGCGTGCTATCTGTATTATCGTGTATGTGGAAGTTAAAGTTGTCAAGTTCTTGATACGCGCAATAGCGGGACGAGTAATTTTCGAATATTCCTGCTTTATCAAGGTTCATGGTTGAAAGCCCTTTTCGGGTAGCGATGTACAGCCTCTGTCGATCCGAACTTTGTAAGATATTGACCACTTCATTTTCCGAAATGCTATTCGGATTTTTTGGATCATGAAGAAAACGAACGAAGCTGTCTGATTTTTCATCATACCATTTTAATCCGTCACGATGGGTACCGACCCAAATCTTTCCGTCACGGTCTTCCACCAAACCGAGTCCGGGATTGCCGGGATAGGCTTTGCTCGCCCGGTTCTCCATTTTAATTATTCCTTTTTCGGTGGCTAACCAAATGCGGTTTCTTTTATCTTTAATGATCGCGTTTACCGTGGGGTTATCAAGAGGGAGTTCGATTTTTCCAAACATATTCTTGTAAGGATCTATGATGTTAACTCCTCCAATGTGTGTGCTGATGAGAATAAGACCTTGTCGGTCGCGGTAAATACCGCCACCGGTGTGAGCGATGGAATTGCTATTCAGGCCTAGCGGATTTTTAGAGTCGGGATAATAGTTGGCGAATGTTTTTTCTTTTTTATCGAAAAAGCTTAAGCCGCCATTCTGTGTTCCGATTAATAAAGTATTTCCATTATCTAAAAATGAAGTGACTGTATTAATGGGTAGCGAGTTTGCATTGCCGGGCTGATGACGATAATTCATAAAGAAACCTGTTTTTAGATCGAGCACATCTAAGCCAGCGTCTTGTGTGCCAATCCACACTGTACCATTAGAGTCGGCATACACATTGTAAAGCATTTTAGAACTAATGCTGTTTGCGCCTTTCGGCAGGTAATGGCTAACTACTTTTCTGGTTTGCGTATTGTACAGGTAAAGTCCATTGTTTTCGGTAGCTACCCATATCTGGTTATGAATCGTAGCTTTGGCTACGCCCATGATGTTATCTTCCGGATTCGCCCAATCGATTTCTACAAATTTGTTTTGGGGGCTATCAAAATAGCCTATAAAATATTCGCCTGCCGCCCACAGTACGTTTTGACTATCCTCCCAAATCACATATATTTTTTCGTTCTCGGCATAGCGGATAAATTTATTCTTCGAGCGATCATATCTGCAGATGCCATTACTAAATGTACCAATCCATAAACTACCGTTAACATCCTCATAGAGCGTGTTGGCTTGGTTGCTGCTGATCGAATGTGCGTCTTCGGGGTTATGTGTGTATCTGATAAAGTCATATCCATCAAACCGATTCAATCCATTGTGTGTGGCTATCCAAAGAAATCCTTCTTTATCTTGGATTGAACTCGTAGTAAAATTACTGGAGAGACCATTTTCTGTCGTAATATGGTTAAACCTTATATCCGGCTGTGCTTGTAAACATTGAAGAGAAAGAATGAATAATGCAGAAACAAAAAATTGAATGGATCTGTTTCTGACTAATCCTCGGTAACACTTCGAAAAGTGCTGCATGACATGAAAAAAAAGCGCGATAGATCTCATGTGATTATTTAGTTAACTCTTATAATCCACTTCATGAGCAGCATGATCTTCCCTTTCGTAGTTTGTATTCACAAACCGGGTAAGTTCTCGGGTGGCCACATCCATTTCATCGATGCTAATCCTTAAGAACTTAAAGATTGTACTCATCTCTTCTTTTTCAATATAGCCATTTTCCATCAGGTTCATAAGCCCTTGAATGCGGGCAATTGGGCCCCGCACTTTATGAGAAGCTCGAAAGGTGATATCTTCCAACATCATGGATATCCTTTCCTTTTGCTCCTCGGCTTCTTTTCGTTCTGTAATTGGTAATGCGAGTATGAGGAAGTAATTAGTAGTTACAGATGCGTTTTTTAGCGGAATGATCACCTTGTCCACCCAAAAGTGAGAACCATCTTTTCGTTTATTTTTCACTTCTCCCCGCCAGGTTTCATTCTTAGAATGAAAAAGAGTTCCATTACCATAAAACTCATCTTCCTGATATTTCGCGTGGGGCATGCTAATTTTTTTGCCGATGAGTTCTTCTTCGATATATCCGGCAACTCTCATCAATGTCTCATTGACCTTTAGGATAGTCCCGCTTGTATC
>JABFSO010000403.1 GCA_013140555.1 Cyclobacteriaceae bacterium
AATGCTGTTTGAATAGCCCTGATAGGTCGCATTCACCGCCCGTGTTTCATACCACAGTTGGGTGTCATATTTATTATTTGTAAACAGCTTTTGCAACGTAATGCGATCGGCCGCACTGGTGTACGTCCGCTGTAGATAGGTCTGCCTCTAAAATCATATTTTATAAATGCCCATACGCCTTGCGCTTTTTGATTGGCATCTTGCGTCAGCACTACTCTGCCCTTATCATACACAATGGATTTCTTCCCCGAGCCGGGCACTTTTTGCTCAATTACTTGTCCGGCACTGTCGTACTTGTATTGATAAATTAATTCAGCGATGGCAGGGTTATTAGCATCCAGTGTCGTGCCTGATCCCAATACTGCCATGGCTTTGGGTGGCAGTTGATAGATCAATTGACCATTATCATCATACACATAGTAGGTTAGCAAATACGTGCCGGCAGCCGTTTGTTGTTGTTTGAGGATGGTCTTTCCTTTTTTATCGGTATATACATTCAAGGCGTGGTTATTCTCATCCGTCTGGGTCGTCACCCAAATCGTATTGTCTGGATAGTAACCCGTAGTAGTGCCGTTAGCTTTCCATTGTAATGTAGGGAATGTGGCACTCGTTGCCAGGTTCATCTGATTGCGCACCGTGTGTTGTGTGCCGGGTTGCCATGCGGCACCGGGCGCTCCTTGCTCTACCACACGTGCATCGGGAGTATTGCGATATACTACGCGCGCAAAAGGGTTATTATCGCTGGCTACTTTAGCCGTGCCTTGATAATATAAATATTGTTCGCTGGTGGTGTAACTGTTATAAGCCGTGGAACCACGCACGGCTTTCGCTCTGAATTTGCCTTGTACTTGGGTGGTGGTATAAGGCAAGAACGTAGTATCCGCCAGCCCGTCTCTGCCATACACCGTGGGCACTACGAGGTCTCCGGCTACGCCACCGCTCGGTAATGATTGCCCCACGCCTATGGTTTGCACTGCTCTGCCAAGCCCATCGCTGTATTGTACCGTCTGCAATAAATCATTGGGTTGAAGTGTATAGGGCGATACCGCATTGGTACCCGCTTTGATAAACTCCGTACGGCTTACGGCATTTACACTGTCGCCTTCGATGTTGGGTTCGTACACTGTCAAGGCTGCACTTTCTACACTCGCACTGCCACTCCACACTCTTACCGTATAGCTACCCGGCAAACCGACTGAATAACTCGAAGCAGTAGCTCCGTTAATAGCCGTGCCATTTTTATACCACTGGTAAGCGGTGTAATAGCCCATAGCAGGTATCGAGAGCGATACTCCATAGCCGTAGTTGTTATATACCGGAGGTGTCGGGGTAGCTCCGTTTACTAAGATTTGTGGCACTGCATAAACGTTAACAGAAGCGGTGGTTGAATAACTGGGATTACCACAACCGGCATTGTTAACGACAGCACGTAGTTGTGTATTCGAAACATTGGCAACCGAGTAATTATTCGAAGTGGTTGTGTTGGCAATGGTCACCCACCCTGCATTATCTACATTTTTCTCCCATCGCAAAATGGTGCCTGTTTGTCCGCTTAATGTAAAGTTGCCGGTGTAGTTACTAAAAGCAGGTGCACTGGCTGGTGCAATCGTTCCTGCATTATCAATTGCCACATTCACTGCCTTGCGCGTAAGGCTCTCGCATTGCGTGGTGGCATTATAGCTGGAAGCATAATAGGTGGCGTTAGCCGATAGCGATGGCGTAGTGTAACTGGTGGCGGAAGCAAGTACCGTTCCACCGGAAGCACCGGCATACCAACGAGTAGTGGTGCCATTAGCACCAGCCGTGGCATTGAGCGTAACGGTGCCGGTGCCACATCGCGCCACATTGGCTGCTGTGGGAAGTGACGGTAACTGTACGGTAATCGAAACTTTGGCACTTTCGCAACCGGCACTGGTAACGGTGGCAGCATAAAAGGTAGTAGACCCTGCTAAAGCATAAGTAGTATAGGGGGCATTGCTGGCAGTACTTGCCAATATTTGTGGGTTGGTAGATGAATCATACCAACGAATGCTGGTGCCCCCTGAACCTACGGTAGCATTGAGCGTGGCCGTAGTACCCGTACAAGTATAGGCACTGCTGATGCTAGGCACTGTTACAGCAGAACAGGAAACGATACTCATACTTTTTGTGGCAACGGGACCATCCACATCAAAGAGTCTTACATTGCCGGTGCCGGTGGCTGTCCATGTTACCGTAATAGACGATCCATTGTTTTGCACAATTGTTCCTTTTGAGACCGTCCAAGTAGGTGCTATTACTATCGTGCCCGGAGAAATGGAATATACATACGTAGAATTAAGCCCCACAGGCGATGGCCCTACGATCGTTTGACCTAACAACGTATGTGTGCTGAATAGCCCAACGATTAGCAAAAATGGAGTTAGTAATAGGTTGCGTCTCATATCAATTCAAGGCTAGGCTATCGATTGAAAAAGTATAGTTTAATGTGCTGGATTTTGATGGTTTAATGAAGAGCCGAATGGTGAGCACTCCATTGATTCGTTCAAAAGTTAGCTGACCGGGTGTGGTTCCACCCAGATTGTAGACGATTGAACCATCAGTAGATACATCTGCCCAACCGCCCTCTACACTGACCACACTTAGGTGGTACGTTTTTTGGCCGTTGTTTTGCACCCAATCTACGTTGGTATCGCCCGTGCTAATAAAACTACCGTTGTATTCCGTTGTCTTGCTCGTCAAGCCATCGGTGGCTTGCGTGCAATTCCAGGTAATGTTAGCACTGCGGATGTTTTGCCCTAACGAATGCATGAAGGGTAAGAGCAAAAGAATGATGAAAAGTGTAAATGGCTTATAGATCAGGTTCATGATTTTTTCAGATTAGAACTTAATGATTAGTTTCCGTTACAAACTGTGACTGTAATATCTTGCTCTACCGCAGTTGAAGTGGTAAAGGATGCGGGGTCAAGCGGATCGTTGTTATAGCAGGTCTGACTAACTACGGCTTTTATTCGATATCCAGGTGCGGATCCTTTATAATGCACAGAAGTATTTGTTGCATTATTCGAACTGCTCATGAGTCTAATATAGGTAGTTGCGCCATCGGGCAATACAAACCATTCGGTAGAATAGGTAGGTGTGTACCCCCCACACCCCAGAGTAGGTGTACTTATGGTAAAATCGAAGGGCTGTGTATTGCAAATGGTATTTCCCGCAGGTAATGAGGTAAACGAAAAGACAGGAGGCGTACCATTGGGTAACACAGTGATTTTCTGTTCGGAAGAGTAGGTCTCTTGTGTTGTAACCCTCCCTGTGGTCAGTTTTAAGACATGGCTACCGGCTGTGGCAACTGTTGTCGTAAGTGTAGGTGAATTTGTGCCAACAACCGCACCATCTATTCTCCACTCATAGGTCAAGTCGTTAAAGCAATTACCAATTACATTAGCTGCTGTAGCTGTAAATGGCAAACCAGACATCGGAGTTGTGTAGTTAAAAGATGAGCCCCAAAACACAATAGGCCTTCCCTTCGTTTGATATTCCGTCAACTCGACTAGGTTACGCTGTCGGTCATATTGCCCCGTCTTTCTACCAATTTGATCAAATGTTACTGTAGTAGAATATCCACGATCATCCGTTTCAGATGTCTGACCGCGCAGAGGCTGAAACGTTCGGGTGGAAACCGTAGCCGCTTGTGGCATCACGATGATATCATCTACCAATACGTTTGCATTGGTAGTCACCAAAGCTTTCAATGTAGCAGGCGTGTTTACCGTAACATTCAATACACCTTCTAAATACACCCACTGATTGGGGGTAGTATAGTTGAGTGATGTGGTAGTAACGAATGCATTGGTGGTGGCATTTACCAATTGAAATGTTATTGTACTGCTTTGTGCTGCTTTTAAATAACATGATATGCGGTAAGGTTTGCCTACGTTGTTAATAACAGCACTGGTCAGCGTGTTTCCGGTGGCAAACACAGCGGCCTGTTGCCCTGTCCAGCCTACATCATAGGTAAGTGCCGTGGTAGGCGTAAAGTTTCGTCCCGTGGCAAACTCAAAGCCTTCGTAAATGGTTTCAGAGGCATTGGCATTGGCAAAAGTGGCAACCGGAGCAAGTTGGTAATTAAGCGCATAGTGGCTTGATCCTTTGTTTTTTCGGTTATCTGACAAACTCACGATATTACCTACAGCGTCCACTTCATTCACCACACTGGTTTCAACATAGTTGGTGCCATAGGTAAAACTTTGCGTAGTGCCTGTAGTAATCGTTGCAGGAGTAAAAGCTTTTCCTTGTGGAAGTCCAAGCGTTTTATACGGAAATACTTTCCCTCCAATCACCTGATATAATTGCAAACCGGCACCTGAAACAGCCGCCACACTGCCTCGCGGCTGAAAGGTGGATACTTGCTCCACTACTTCTCCGTGTTGATTGGCGTTTACCATGACCACAATGGCATTGGCCATTACATCTCCCACAGCAGGATTGGTTAAAGAAGCATAGTCTTTAATATACCGGATTTTCTTTCGGTCAACGGTTCCATCTCCCCACACAGTACGTACAGAGTCCATCAAAAAATTACCAGTTACCACATCATTATTATAGTGGAAGTAAGTGGTCACATTATCAAGTTGAGAAGGATTGCTCTCGCTTACTTCTGTTACGATTTGTTTAGTTAAAACATTGGTAACACCGGTGGTGATGGCATATTTGGCAAAGTGAAAACAATCACAGTCATTGATTCCTAAATACTCGTATTTCAATCCATACACTGTTTGTGAAGCCGGTGCTATGCGCGTGTATCCATATCGCTTTTGACGTACAAGTACTCCCGAAGTGGAGTACTCCGAAACAGATGCTAATCGGCCTTGCGCAAAACCATAGTTGGGGTTGGGTGCAAATGGATAGGTATAATACCCATTTTGAACGTTGGTCAGTACATAATGAGTGGCAGGGTTGCGCGCAATTTTACTCTTAGTCGCTACCCAATCATTGGAATAACTTACTGCAGGGTAGGCAGCCGGATAATTATAGACATACACGGTAGAGCCCTGAGTGGTGGTTTCTTTTACCCTGCGATAGGTTACTCCACCACCCTGGCCAAGGGCATAAGGAGTTCTAACTAATCTACCACCCGTAGCAAAACCGTAACTGGCCGGACTGGTAACTAAACCGCTGGTAGTCGTATCTGCATCCGACTTCTGATACGAGTATGTTTTAATAATTTGATGGTATTGGTTTTTATCAGAGGCGTTTCGGGCAAATGCTGCTTCTCCGCCATCTGTAATCAGTTTTGCGACACGTTGCCCCGGTCCAAACAATACCTGACCACTTAAACTATCCAGGTATTTATTACGCTCCCACACAATTTTTGTATAGCCACCGGATGGGAAAGTAATTTGCGTAAGCGCTCCTATTCCTATTTTATTGGCTTGCACATTTCGATTTGCACCGGTCAAAATGGTAGTAGCCGAATTGTTAGGAATGGGCTGTAAGGCAAATCTTCGCCCATCTGTTTGATTCGCATAAAAATATATCTGTGGTGCACCTTGAAGGGGGCGAGCGCCATTAAACCCATTATAGTATCCCCACATATCTTGACCAAAACTGCGAACCAACAGGGGAGCATCAGATTGGGATATACCTTCATATATAAATTTATAAGGTACATATGCGCTACAATTAGCGGTGAATGGGAGTATCTGTGTCAAAAAATTTCTGTGGTCAGCAATTTGCCGATAGCTGAAATTGTATTGAAGGAAATCATTTTGCCCCGATTCTGTAACTTTTATAGAATAAAGGGTTCTATCGGCACCGTACGAAAAATTAACTGTATACCCACCTGCTGTAATGGTGTTTAGTACTTGAGGTGTATAACTATCACTCAAGAAGTAAAGTGTATCAGCAGGTGCGCTATCTCCAATTTTTCGAATTTTTAAATCGCTACTCGTATCTTTTTCTCTTGTGAGATAATTGAAACTTACCGTTTTACCTACTTCATCGATAACCGAAGTTAACAGCCATTTCGCGTTAAACTCTGTCCCAATTTGATTATTATTATAATCTGTTAAAAACATGTCAACGTTGGCACTCTTGTAAGGGACAGCTTTTCGAAGAACCGTTTCTGCTTTTGTGAAACTATAAGTGATCCCTTTATTATTCTTTATTGTAAACCCTGAAATACCTCCTACATTTAGCGTGTAAGTGATCTTTACATCCTGATACTCAAGCAATCTTGGAATTTGGTTTGCGTCAAACACAAATTGAAAATTTACTCCCGGGCCGGATACAATGAAAACGTCAGGTTCAGAATCTATGTATCGAGGAAGGCCATTAGAATATCGGAAGCCATTAATAAAATTATAGTCGCTTGTTTCATCCGAATAGTCTGCGTAGGAATAATTGTCGTTAGACGAAGACACGAAATTATTAACGCTTGAGGCAGTAGTTCCGGACAACCACCCATATTCAGCATCATCTGGAAGTCCTTTCACTTCCCGATAAACAGCGTAGTTACAGGTAAGATCCCATCCCACACCAGCATCTCCCCCTGATTCTTTTACACCCATGGCACTCTGTGTATGGCTCAGGTTTATCGGTACGGAAGTATTCCCATAATTCAACGTATAAAGCGGAATTTGAATAATCGCTCGTCCTGAGTTGGGATCGACCGATACACTTTGCGCATCGCTTCTGCACAGGTTGAAAAAACTGATGACTAAAAATGAAATTACTATTCGCATCATACTTGAACTTTGTTACATTATTGTACTATTAATCATAGCTCGTTGCTATGATTGTTAAAATCAATTTTTGAAAACTTTCCTGGGGGGACACTCTCTGTCGAACACTTAATAAATGGGGTGATTTGTGTTCTAAGCATTAAAGTGCAGAAATCTGACTCAATATTCGAATAAATTCTATTCACATTCCAGCCCACTTTTGCTGTATGTAAGTTAATCTGCAAAAGTGTAACAAAGTGCCACCACCCCAATACCCAACTTATTGGGTATTGATTTTATCAAAAGAAATA
The DNA here is from genome assembly GCA_013140555.1 of Cyclobacteriaceae bacterium. Taxonomy (GTDB): domain Bacteria; phylum Bacteroidota; class Bacteroidia; order Cytophagales; family Cyclobacteriaceae; genus ELB16-189. Next base: position 7,013 of record JABFSO010000403.1, read on the forward strand.
CATGTACAAGCTTTTTTGAGAGTTATCCACATTTTCCCCGAAAAGAATTTTTTTGTGACCACGTAAAAGTCATGTAAGGTTTGGGGTGGTTTTGGTAGTTTTTTGGAAAGGGAGATGTGAGTAGTGAGACATAAGATGTGAGAGCTGCCACCTCAAACGTTGCTGCTTCCGCATATAACATGCAAGCTTCCACCTTTACACAGTTACTTGGTAGCGGAACTTACACACTTCATTAAACAGTCTCTAGGCAGTGTCTTCGTACGTGAATCGGGCCACCGTAAACATGCAACGAGTCACCTTCAAGGTGGAACGTTCCAGCTTAAACGTTACTGCTTCCACGTAAAACACGCTAGCTTCCACCTTTTAGGCGACTGCTGTCACTGGTAAGGGTGGCTCGGGTAACCACAAACGTGCAAAGATTCGCCTTTAAACGTGGAAAGTTCCACCTCAAACGTTACTGCTTCCACGTAAAACGTTCAAGCTTCCACCTTTTAGGTGACAGCTGTCACGTGTGGACGTGAAACGGAGAACCTTAAACGTTCAACGATGAACCTTCAACGTGGAAAGTTGCAGCTTAAACGTTACTGCTTCCACGTAAAACGTTCAAGCTTCCACCTTTTAGGTGACCGCTGTCACGTGTGGACGTGAATCGGGCCACCGTAAACATGCAACGAGTCACCTTCAAGGTGCAACGGGCAACATTCAAGGTGCAACGGATAACCGTAGAGGTGGAACGGATAACCTTAGAGGTGCAACAGATAACCTTAGAGGTGCAACAGATAACCTTCAAGGTGGAATGGATAACCGTAGACGTGCAACGGATAACCTTAAACGTGCAACGAGTCACCCTAAGAGGTGCAACGGATAACCTTCAAGGTGGAAAGGACAACCGTAGACGTGCAACGGATAACCTTCAAGGTGGAATGGATAACCGTAGACGTGCAACGGATAACCTTAGAGGTTCAACGGATAACCGTAGAGGTGGAACGGATAACCTTAGAGGTGCAACGGATAACCTTAGAGGTGGAACGGATAACCTTAAACGTGGAACGGATAACCTTAAACGTGGAACGGATAACCTTCAAGGTGGAACGGATAACCTAAGACGTGCAACGGATAACCGTGGAGGTGCAACGAGTCACCTTTGCCAGAGAGTATGACAGTATCAATTAGATTGTGTAAACAGGACTTATTACCTGCTGCAGCAAAAACCATAGCATCTGCCAGTATTAACCGAACGTGTGCAGCAGAAATAGGATGCCGCGATGGTGCGTATAAAATTGATAACCCAAGCACCTCCTGGAGGCGCTTGGGTACTAGGTTCAGTGAACGCTGTCGGCTGGATTACTTACCTGGCTCAGAAGCGCTGGCATCGGGTCCTTTTTTGGACTTTCTGCTTTGCTTCTTGAAACGTTCCTTCATCCTTTTGGCCACATCCGGTAAACCGGGCGCTGCCTTTTTGGATGCCTGAACGTACGTGTAAGCCTGTAAGCAAGCCTCCATCGTCTCACTGCCAACGGCCATCTGTGTGCTCTCTACCTTTTCGTGTAGAGTGCCTAACAGAAACTCTATTTCCGTCAACGCTTTGAAGAGATTGTAGTCCTTGCCAAATTCCACGCTATCAAACGAAGATGGGAAGATGGAAGGATAGCTGACTGTTGCTAGATAAGCATCTTGTGCAAAGTCTACGCTGCCCGAACCTAACTTAGTCAGGCCGTTGCGCTCTTCAGGCGCTAAGGAAACGAGGAACGGCATTTTCGAATGGATAGTAGCAATGGCTGCTTTTACCGCATCGATATCTGCCTGTGGCATGGTCACCGAAATTGTTGGATAACTCATATGCTTTATTCGTTACGCTTGTTGTGCTTTACTCTTTTCCCCGGATTTTCTGCATCTCCGTATTCATGAATATACTAGTGCCAAAACCTTTCCAAATGCCGTGCCAAACTAAAAACGTGGAAATTGATAGTGATTTGGGGGTTTTAAAATCTTAAATCAGTCACCTTAACGATATAAAACGAAATCACTAACGATATATAACGAAAAACGTGTTTTTAGACAGCTCTATCCGACATGCAACGAAAGACTGTTGACATGGAAAGAAAATGGATAAACTAGGATTAAGTAGTAAACGTTAGATAAGACGCAAGAGGTAGCGACTAATTAACTCTAAAGGGCCTATGATGGATAATGCAACGCTATGAGCCGTTACATATTCTTATTTCAAACGAGAGGTCTTTGTCTTATTTGTACTTTTACTGCTCTTCTTCACCTTCTCTACCTTCGCATACTCCCACCGAAATCCGCGCCATTGACTGTATCGCCCTTTGGCTACCCCAATAATTCCTTTTTCATCGATGCCCATTTTTTTTGTGGCTTCTTTTACACTTACAAATTGCCGGATCAAATTGCCATCTAAACTATACTGATTGATCGGTTTTCTTCTCGAATAATTCTTCTTCCATTTCGACCGATCTACTGTTTTCATGTAGCTAAGATCCACCCGGCCCCGGGCAATGGCTCGGTGTTGTTTTTCCGATTTTGTCAGCAGTTGAAGATTCTTGGCCCGGCAATCAAATCCATCTCCATTTTTGTTGATCACATAGAGGCCATCTTTCTGATAGTCTATTTCCTTTACGAAGGTGCTGTAAATCACCCTGCGGGTATTGTAGTAATATTGAGAATTGTCTTTTGCCAGCGTAACCCGCAGATCGATGGAAGGCTCTCCGGTAATGATGTTTCGATTGCGAGCAATGGACTGGCTGAGTATCTGACCCTTCACAAATTGTTTGTGTAGCCGTGGATGCGGAATTTCACGATCCAATGATTTTATTCTACCGAGGTTAGAAGCCATGTAATAGCCTTCAAATCCGGCAATGTCTCTCCACTCTTCTCCTTTGATATTAATCAGGGATTTATTCTGATAGGGATATGATTTTTCTTTCATGGGGGTCGAACGTTTTCGAATACGATGTTAAGCTATTCAAAGGACAATTCGCTGGAAGTTTACGCCAATGGCAGATAGATTACATAAGAGTAATTAGCGAGTGATGCCTAGCGATTAGTTGGATGCTTTTGTAACGGTGTTACATGTGGTGTTGGCATCATGAGGAGGGTACTGATTACACAGAGTTATTCCAAGAAGCACTCAGCAGCGCGGTGTATCTTTGTGTACCTGACCGTCTGTTGAACTTTGTGCAATAGAGTACCATTTAGGAGTTAGACAACTTCGAAGTACCGTGACGACTCCGGTAGAATAAAAAAATCCCGAACTCACTTTCGTAAATTCGGGATAGGATGAGTCTTAAATTTCTTACGAATTATATACTGCTACAAACTCCTTCGCAAAGTCTTCTAACTTTATCTTGCCCAGTTGGGGTTTGTTCTTCCAATAGTCTTCTTGCATTTTGCCCGTGCGCAAGGCCGCTCCCAGTTCCACATAGCCGTTGGCAATTGGCGCAGGCAACTGACTTTGCAACATGCCTTGCAGTGCTTGCTCATCGGTAAACTCAACCCAAGGTGTGCCCGGCTTTCCTACGGCTGCACTCAACACTTGCGCAATCTCTTTCGGATGACGTTCATCGCTGGCAATGTAACGAACGGTATGCCCGGTGAACTTTAATCCCAGCAACTCTTCACTTACTACATCAGCAATGTCGCTGGTATGTACCAAAATCAACTTCTCATCGCTGCTGCCAAAATTAGATCCCATGATGTTCATGTTTTTGATCAAGCCCGCCATACCAAACAGGTTATAAAAGAAATAAGAAGGGCGAAGCATCTTTACATTCACTTCCTTCAATTTCAATAATTCTTCTTCGGCATACCCCAAGCCATCTACCGGGCCACTTCCCTTGCGCATGTGTGCACCTATGCTGCTCAAAAGAACGACATGCTTTATCTTATTACCTTGAATGGCGTGAATGTAATGATCCGCAACTGCTTGTTGATATTCCAGCCAGCCACCGGTTAGTGTCCACTTGGGTGGGATCATCAGGTAGACGGCATCTGCTCCTGAAAATGAGTTAGTTACAAACGATCTATCTTCAATAGAGCCAACCAGCGGCTGGGCGCCTAATGATTCAATGTCCTTCGACCGATCGGCCGAACTGGTGATGACGCTTACGGAATGCCCCGCCTTTACTAATTGTTGAACAACGGGTTTACTGATGTGACCGATAGAGCCGGTAATGACATACTTCATATAGTTTGGATGGTTTAGTTTGATAGTTGCCGAGCTAACAACGAAGGCACCACAATAAGTTCAACCCCATTACTAAAACTTTAAGAAAGTCAACAACCACTCAACAAGGTAATGCTGCCGATAACAGAAAATTAACAATTCAGTCCCCTACCCGACAAACCATTTTGGCTATGGAGCCGTTACATTGGATAGTTTACAGTAAAATTTTTATAAATTTGAAAATGCCCTTTCAGGAATACTTGAAGGGCATTTTCGCATTCAAAGGAATATCAACTAAACTATCTATAAAAATGAAAAAACAAATCAGTTCAATTTTTGCGATTCTATTTTTCTTCAGCCTTACTACCATGGCACAGAAAATGGCCAGCCCTCCGGCCAAAGCCGAAGGCACAATTGACGGTGTAGGTGTTAAAGTAGATTACCACCAGCCTGCGGTGAAAGGTCGTAAGATCATGGGTGGCTTAGTACCGTTTGGAGAAGTGTGGAGAACCGGAGCCAATGGCACCACTACCATCGAATTTGCAGCCAATGCAAAAGTAGAAGGCCAAGCTGTGGCCAAAGGAAAGTACGGCCTCTATACCATTCCCGGAGAAACCGAATGGACCATCATCATCAACAAAGGAATTAAGTGGGGCGCGTATGATTATAGCGATAAAGAGGATGTGCTCCGCGTAAAAGTAAAAGCCGCTAAAGCTGCTGCCTTTGTAGAAAGCTTTACCATCGCCATTGATGGTAGCAATATTGTATTGAGCTGGGAAAATACTTCGGTATCTTTCAAGATTGCCAAAGGATAATTTCATTCCATCGCATGTCAA
>JABFSO010000126.1 GCA_013140555.1 Cyclobacteriaceae bacterium
AAGGATTTCCCGAAGTATGAAGTGGATGTATAGATCAAAATGGGTAAGCTGGGCGATGCCAAGGCTATGATGGAGAAAAATGCCAGCGCAGATCCGGCCGATGTAGAATCAAGATTCTATTTGGGTGTGATCAGCGGTGAAATGAAAAACCCGATCGAAGCCAAAAAATGGTTTAACGAAGTAATTAAACTCGATCCCAATCATTATGATGCTTTTGCTTCATTAGCTGACATCAGCTACAAAGAAGTGCGCGCGATTCGTGAAGAACGTAATGAAATTGGAACAGCAAAAGATGCAGATGTAAAGAAAAGACAAGAACTTTTCATGAAGATCGAATCTAAGTTGAAAGAATCTCTTCCTTATTGGGAAAAATGTGAGTCATTGAAGCCCAACGAAGAAGCCGTATTGTATGGTTTGCTTTCAGTTTATGGAGACTTGGCTAACTATGACGAGGTTACCTACAATCCTAAATTGGACAAGCTGAAAAAGAAAATGAAATCGTTGAATTTAGAGGTGGATTAACGATCGCTTAATTTTTCGAACAGTAGAAACCAAGGTTCAAAGCCTTGGTTTTTTTGTTTCAGATAGGTTCGAAGAAGAATTTTACCATTCATCAATTAGAATCCTCGATTTTCAACTTTGCAAACGCCCTTGCCGTTTAGCTTTCCTGATAGAAATAGTAAATCAAATTAAACAATACGTATGCAAATGAAAACTACATGGATTAATTCGTTGCGAACATTGATGGTATTACTCTTCGTGCAGAGTGTAGCCACCGCTCAACTCATTCAACTGCCAGATGGTGGTGTAAATCTGAAACGATTAAACGGAACGCGCATTGGTGTTACGGACATTGAAATCAGTTGGAATGCTCCGGGTGTTAAAGGTCGCGAAGGGAACATTTGGGGATCACAAATTGCCCATTATGGATTTACAGTTCTGGGATTTGGTTCGAATGGAGAATCACCTTGGAGAGCCGGTGCCAACGAGAATACCACGATCTCATTTTCTACCGATGTGCTAATCAATGGCAAAAAGTTAAGTGCCGGAAAATATGGTTTCTTTATTGCTTTGTATCAAGATACTTCTACCCTCATATTCAGCAAGATAACTACTGCCTGGGGAAGCTACTTTTACAATCCGAAGAATGATGTATTGCGTGTAGGCACCATGCAGCAAAAAGATCAAAAGCAAAGTGTAGAGCGCCTCGATTATATCTTCTCCAACCAAACAGATCGCTCAGTCGAAATTGCTTTGGAGTGGGAGCGTTGGAGAATTCCATTTAAAGTAGAAGTGGATTTCACTGCCACCACGCTTGCCTCTGTCCGTAATCAATTAAGTGGCGTATTGGGCTTCGATCCCCCAAGTTTGCAAGCTGCGGCATCATGGTGTTTGAATAACGATACAAACTTTGAGGAAGCATTGCAATGGATCAATACAGCGGTAGATCCAGCCTTGGGAGGCGTCAATTCATTTGCTGCTCTTTCAACGAAAGCAGGTTTGTTAAACAAACTCAACCGTAAGTCCGAAGCAGATCAGGCGATGACCCTGGCATTAGAAAATGCATCTGCTTTAGAGATGCACGGTTATGGTCGTCAGTTGCTCGCTGAAAAGAAGGTAAAAGAAGCCATGGTAATCTTTGAAAGAAACTACAAAAAGCACAAAGGTGCCTGGCCAACAAACGGAGGTTTAATGCGCGGCTATTCTGCCATGGGCGATTACAAGAAAGCACTTGAATATGCCAAGTTAGCATTGGCACAGGCGCCTAATGATTTGAACAAAAAGGCATTGGAACAAGCTGTAAAAACGTTGGAATCCGGTAAGCCACTATAAGGCGATTTGGAGCACATGATATGTCAAAAATGCCGCTCTAGGGTTAGTAGAGCGGCATTTTTTATACTAATACTCATTCTAACATGCTCATTATCAAATCACAACACAACACAATGAAACGCACAGGCACTGTATTTAAAATTCTGCTAAATTTGCCCACCTGTTATTAACCAAAGGGCACTAGAATGAATCTATTGGATTTTGAAAAGCCCATCGCTGAGTTAGAAAGTAAGTTGGCCGATATGAAGCAACTCTCAGACGATAGCGATGAAAACGTAACGAAAGCCATTCAGGCACTCGATAAGAAAATCACGGAATTGAAGAAAGAGACTTTTGAAAATCTAACCGGCTGGCAGCGAGTACAATTATCCCGCCATCCGGATCGTCCCTATACGCTGGACTATATTTACGAAATCACTACTGATTTCATTGAATTGCATGGCGATCGTACAGTAAGCGATGACAAGGCGATGATCGGAGGATTAGGATCTATCGAGGGCCAAACATTCATGTTCATCGGTCAGCAAAAGGGTCGCAATACCAAGCAGCGCCAGATGCGGAATTTTGGTATGGCCAATCCCGAAGGCTACCGCAAGGCTTTACGCCTGATGAAGATGGCGGAGAAATTCAATAAGCCGATTGTTACCTTCATCGATACCCCCGGTGCTTTTCCAGGTTTGGAAGCCGAAGAGCGCGGACAGGGCGAAGCCATCGCACGTAATTTGAAAGAGATGTTTATGCTTAAAGTGCCGGTGATTTGTATCATCATTGGCGAAGGAGCTTCTGGAGGTGCGCTTGGAATTGCCATTGGCGATCGCGTGTTGATGTTAGAGAACACTTGGTATTCGGTGATTTCACCTGAATCATGCTCATCTATATTGTGGCGTAGCTGGGATTATAAAGAGCAAGCAGCCGAAGTATTGAAGCTAACATCCAACGACATGTTGAAAAACAAGTTGATTGATGGAATTGTGAAAGAACCACTCGGTGGAGCTCATACCGATTTGAAAACTATGAGTGAAGAGTTGAAAAAAGTGATTCTGAATAATTTGCAAGAGCTGAATAAACTTACTCCACAAGAACGAATCGATCAGCGAATTGAAAAATTCTCTGCGATGGGAGTGGTGAAAGAATAACCAAACTGTTAATAAAAATGGAACCGCTCTCGGGCGGTTTTTTTATTGCTAAACGATTAAGACTATGCGATTACATGTAATTGACACCGGCTATTTCAAATTGGATGGAGGCGCCATGTTTGGCGTAGTACCCAAATCGCTTTGGAAAAAAACCAACCCATCCGATGAAAACAACCTCTGTTCGTGGGCCATGCGTTGCTTGTTGATTGAAGATGGCAACCAGTTGATTCTAATTGACAATGGCATTGGCACAAAGCAGGACGAAAAATTTCTCAGCCATTATGATTTGCATGGTGATGGCGAACTGATTGCTTCCATTCGCAAAGCGGGATACAGCGAAAGCGATATCACCGACATGTTTCTAACACACCTACACTTCGATCATTGTGGAGGTGGTGTGAAACGTGTGGGCGATCAATTGAAACTCACTTTTTCGAATGCTACCTACTGGAGCAATGAAGCGCATTGGAAGTGGGCTACTCAACCGAACGCGAGAGAGAAAGCCAGTTTTCTAAAAGAGAATATTTTACCCATGCAGGAAAGTGGTCAATTGAAATTTGTGAATCCATCCTCTTCGCCATTTTCACAAATGGATATTTTCTCGGCATCGGGTCATACTGACCAAATGATGATTCCAAAGATTAAGTATAAGGACAAGACCATTTGTTTTATGGCTGATCTGTTGCCTTCGGTATCGCATGTTCCATTGCCGTATGTGATGGGGTATGATACGCGTCCATTAATCACAATGGAAGAGAAGGCGGCCTTCTTAGACGAAGCAGCTACGAATCAGTATGTACTTTTCTTAGAACACGATCCGTATCATGAATGCTGCACGGTAAAACATACGGAGAAAGGGGTGAGGTTGGACCGTACTTTTTCTTTACAGGAAGTATTGTAATAATTAGAGAGAAATTAAAAAAGGAAAAATGAAACTTGGATTAGTATTATCAGGTGGTGGAGCGCGTGGTGTGGCTCATATTGGTGTATTGAAAGCGCTCGAAGAAATGAATGTGCGCTTCGATATCGTGTCAGGTACAAGTGCGGGTTCTATTGTCGGTTCGTTGTATGCCTATGGATACAAGCCGGACGAAATCTTTTCGATCATCAAGACACTTAGTATTTTCAAATCGGTGCGCCCTGCCTGGACGTGGGCCGGATTGCTGCGCATGGATGGCCTGCAGGAACTCTTGTTGAAACACATGCCCGAAAACCGATTTGAAAAATTAAAACTTCCGATGACAGTAGCGGCCACCGAAATTCGCAAAGGAAGAATTGAATATTTTGATGAAGGTGAATTAGTGCCTGCGATACTTAGCTCGTGCAGTATTCCCGCGGTGTTCAACCCCATGTCGTTTAATGGTGGATTGTATGTCGATGGTGGATTGTTTGATAATCTGCCGGTGCGCCCCATCAAAGATAAGTGTGATAAAGTGGTGGGCTTGCATTGCAATCAGATCAGTCAGGATTTTGACCCGAATAGTTTACGAACCGTTATTGAACGCAGCTTATTGATGGCCATCAACGCCAATACAATTGTGAGTAAAGGGTTGTGCGATGTGTTCATCGAACCACCTCAACTGTCGAAGTACGGAAGCTTTGATATCGGCAAGGCACAAGAGATTTTTGACATTGCGTATCAGTTTACCAAAGCCAATTTCGAGCCTCATCACTTTTGGGTAGGGCAGACTGATTCAACCGTTTGAAATGCATGGTAACTGACTTATCTTTGGGCATGATCACTTTTCAAGAACATATTTTACAAGGCATTCCCGAAGAACTCCCCCCGGCCAAAACGTATGATGCTTTGGTCAGTCACGCACCCAAACGAAAAGACATATTAACAAAAGAAGAAAAGCGACTGGCACTTCACAATGCACTTCGTTATTTTCACCCACGACATCATGAGATACTGGCACCTGAGTTTTATCAGGAGTTGCAAACATTCGGACGTATTTACATGCATCGCTTTCGTCCAGAGTATGAAATGAAGGCTCGCGCGATTCAGGAATATCCGCACCAGTCGGTTCAAGCTGCTGCTATTCAGTTGATGATTCAGAATAATCTTGATCCGGCCGTAGCACAACATCCACACGAGTTGATTACTTATGGTGGGAACGGTGCTGTCTTTCAAAACTGGGCACAGTATCTATTGATGATGAAGTATCTGGCGACTATGAATGATCGCCAAACATTGCACATGTATTCCGGCCATCCGATGGGATTGTTTCCATCATCTGAAGAAGCACCACGTGTGGTGGTGACCAATGGCATGATGATTCCAAATTATTCTAAACCGGATGATTGGGAGAAGTTCAATGCGTTGGGTGTGACACAATACGGACAGATGACTGCTGGAAGTTACATGTACATTGGGCCACAAGGCATTGTGCATGGTACTAACATTACGATTTTGAATGCCGGCCGAAAGATTTCTAAAAATGGAGAGAGCCTTGCCGGCAAGTTGTTTGTTACATCTGGTTTAGGGGGCATGAGCGGTGCACAACCCAAAGCAGGAAACATTGCAGGATGTATAACTGTAATTGCTGAAGTAAATGAAAAGGCAACACACAAACGCCATTCGCAGGGTTGGGTAGATGAAGTGGTTTATGATCTGAATGACTTGGTGAAACGAATCCATTCCGCGAAAGCGAAAAAGGAAATTGTATCCATCGCTTACCAAGGAAACATTGTAGATGTGTGGGAAAAATTAGCAACCGAAAATGTATACGTGGATTTAGGTTCTGATCAAACTTCATTACACAATCCGTGGGCGGGAGGTTATTATCCGGTAGGATTGAGTTTTGAAGAATCGAACCGGATGATGGCGGAAGATCCTGCTATGTTTAAGCAACATGTGCAGCAATCATTGAAACGACAAGCGGATGCCATCAACATACATGCAGCGCGAGGCACTTATTTCTTTGATTACGGAAATGCATTTTTGCTCGAAGCATCGCGGGCAGGGGCCGAGGTGATGGCTGCGGATGGAATCAATTTTAAATATCCATCGTACGTGCAAGATATTATGGGCCCGATGTGTTTTGATTATGGATTTGGTCCTTTCCGTTGGGTATGCGCTTCCGGCAATTCAAAAGATTTAGATTTCACCGATCAACTCGCAGCCGATGTGCTCACCGAAATTTTGCACACCGCTCCGGCAGAAATTAAATCACAGTTAGAAGATAACATACACTGGATTAAATCCGCGAAAGCGAATCGATTGGTAGTTGGCTCGCAAGCACGCATATTGTATGCCGATGCCGAAGGACGCGCGAAGTTGGCCACTGCTTTTAACCAAGCGATCCGTGAAGGAAAAATAGGACCAATTGTTTTAGGTCGCGATCATCACGATGTATCGGGAACGGATAGTCCGTATCGCGAGACCTCTAATATTTATGATGGTTCGCGCTTTACAGCTGACATGGCGATTCATAATGTGATAGGTGATTCATTCCGCGGGGCGACTTGGGTGTCGATTCACAATGGCGGTGGTGTGGGCTGGGGCGAAGTAATGAATGGAGGCTTTGGCATGTTGTTGGATGGAAGTACGGATGCAGATCGGAAACTAAAGAACATGCTTCATTTTGATGTGAACAATGGGATTGCACGCAGAGCATGGGCGCGGAATGCAGGAGCCATCAGTGCTATTCAGCGTGAAGCGGATCGCACACCACAATTGCAAGTAACTATTCCATACGCTTCGGATGCATCGTTGATTAACCAAATCATTTAGTTATGCTCAAACTTTTTTATGAATTCGTTTTTAAAATGATGGGATGGAAAGTGGAAGGAGCATTTCCTACCGACATTAAAAAATACATTGTAGCAGTGGCACCTCATACCAGCAATTGGGATTTTATCATTGGTGTTTTGGCACGTAGTGTGTTGAAAGTGCAAAAGGCAAAATTTTTGGGGAAAGACAGTTTATTCAAGCCACCTTTTGGCTGGTTGTTTCGTGCGTTGGGCGGCTATCCAGTAAACCGATCTAAGAATAATGACATGGTGCAACAAGTGGCAACTATCTTTGATCAGCATGACGAATTCATTTTAGGCCTAGCTCCGGAAGGCACGCGTAAGAAAGTAGAGAAACTCCGCACCGGATTTTATTACATAGCTAAAAAAGCGAATGTGCCCATTGTGCCTTGTGGGTTTGATTTCGCGCGTAAAACCGTGGTGGTGGGAACTCCTTTTTACCCAACCGAGCATTTTGAGAATGATATGGAACAATTATTGCTGTTCTACCGGAAGATCACCGGCAAAAACCCTGAAATGGGGATTCAGTAGAGGGTTAGAGGGTTTGGTGACCAGTATATTTTGGTAATTTTACACTTAACTTTTTTAAATTTTATGATAAAGAGAATTGTGTTGGGGATTGTTTTCTTGTCTTGTTCAAATTTGCTATTTGCACAGTTTGAGAAGGGAGGTTTCATGGTAGGCGGGAATGTGAGTGCTAACTTCTCCGAAGTCACAAATACAAATAGCATTTATTCTTCATATAATGTTGAAAGCTTTTTTTTTCAGCCACGTGTTGGGTATTTTGTTATGGATAATTTGTCAGCAGGAATTGGTATAGCCTATTCAAGTAGAAAGGAGACCTATAAAGTTTCCTCATTTTATTTCTCTTCCAATTCAATAAGTGCTACACCATTTGTTCGATACTATTTGTCAAAATTTTACTTTGAAGGTTCTTTAGGGTTTGGATCCACCCAGTCTGAGGATAACTTCAATAATGGAAATGTCAGTACTCGTAAGGGAAGTATAAATAATTGGGCTCTGGTAGGAGGATATACCTTTTTGCTTAATAAATACGTAGCGATTGAACCACAGGTAGGATATCAAAAAGTAGTGCAATCCACTGATGGTAGTAATTATTCGCAGACAAATTCTGGTTTTTTTCTTCAGCTAGGAGTGCAAGTATATATTCATAAAAATTAATTCAAACTATAAACAATCAAAAAATGAAAAAAGGAGTAATTACAGTTCTGTTTGTGTTGGTGGGCCTTTCGGCATTTTCACAGGCTCAGGTAGCTATTGGTATTAAGGGTGGATTGAACTTTGCGAACATTGATGCCAGTAGCTTAAATGCTGCTTATAATAGCAGAACCGGTTATCATGCTGGTGCATTTGTTTTAGTAAAACTGGGTAAAATCGGAATTCAACCTGAATTGATTTATTCCAAGCAAGGTTCTACAGTACGAATCAACTCTGTTGACATTGAATCGAATTATGATTACTTCAATATTCCGATTGTATTGAAGTTGTACACAGTGGCAGGTATCAATATTCAGTTAGGTCCACAGTTTGGATTTGCATCCGGAAACATTCCTTATACTTCCGTCACCGGACAAGGTCAAACTGTAACCTTGTATGATAAGCTGAAAGGCTCAGACATCAGTGCCGCATTGGGCTTAGGCTGGGATGCGCCCTTTGGTTTGACTTTCGATGCGCGCTATAATTTAGGCTTAACAAAAATCAATGAGGGCCTATTGGCAAAAGATGTTAAAAACCAAGTGATTCAAATCTCGGTTGGCTATAAACTGTTTAAATTTGGAAAGTAGATTAGCATGAGAGGTTTACTGGTTTTAGTTTTGTTTTTTTCATCGTTCACTTCAAATGCACAATTAGAGTTTTCATTGGGCGTGAAAGGAGGAATCAATTATATGAGCTTAACCGGTAATACGCCACTCATTAAACACGATTTCCGTAAGGATTACCATTTGGGTGTATTTCTTCTGGCAAAAACAAAAGTGTTAGGCATACAACCAGAATTAATTTATTCCAGACAGGGTGCTTCGAGCTCAAGTATCTATGGAAACTTCGATATACAATATGACTATTTGAATGTTCCCGTTATTTTTAAATTATACTTGATTAAAGGTTTAAACTTTCAATTAGGTCCGCAACTTAGTTTGTTAGTTGGAGCTTCGGGTCCTGTTGGAAATCCTCAAACTGGCTATTTCACTGCGCAAAGTGTATATGAAAGAATCAATAAAGTTGATGTGAGTATAGTTGGTGGGTTTGGTTGGGATTTTTTGAACAGATTTAGTTTAGAAACAAGATTCAATCTTGGGCTGACAAAAACAAATGATAAATCAACGAATGAAGAAAAAAACCAAGTAGTTCAGATCTCTGCTGGTTGCAAACTATTTAAATTTGGAAAATAATTTTTGATTCTCCCCTTAAAAAGCCGGTCGTTTGATCGGCTTTTTATTTTACTTTTTTTGGCAAGCTGTCATGTTATCCTACGAAGACACACTTGAATTTTTATACGACAATCTCCCCATGTATCAACGGGTAGGTGCGGTAGCCTATAAGGAAGATTTAACCAATACCATTGCTCTCTGCGAAGAACTGGGTAATCCGCAGTACCAATTTAAAAGTGTACACGTTGCCGGCACTAATGGAAAGGGTAGTAGTTCACACATGCTGGCAGCCATTTTGCAAACAGCAGGCTACAAAACCGGTTTATACACTTCGCCTCACTTAAAAGAATTTACTGAGCGCATTCGAATCAATGGGAACGAAGTAAGTAAAGAATTTGTGATCGACTTTGTCGAACGAATTCGTCCGGCAATTGCGCGCATCCAACCATCGTTCTTCGAGATTACCGTGGCCATGGCATTTGATTATTTCGCCAAACAAAAAGTAGATATAGCCATTATCGAAGTTGGATTGGGCGGGCGTTTGGACTCTACGAATGTGATTACACCACTCGTCTCGATGATCACGAATATCAGTTGGGATCATAAAGAATTGCTCGGAGACACACTTTCTAAAATTGCGGGCGAGAAAGCTGGCATTATCAAGCCCAAAGTTCCAGTTGTCATCAGCGAGCGACAAACAGAAGTTGCAGATGTTTTTTCAAATAAAGCAAGCGCAACCAACAGCAAACTTCAATTAGCCTCTGATCTATATGAAGTCATTGTATTGACTAATGGAAATTTTCAAATCCATAATCGGGAGACGGGGTTGGATATGAATTTGTCGCTAGACTTGAAAGGAACCTATCAACGAAAAAATGTGGCAGGTGTGTTGGCCACCATTGACATTCTTCGTAAAAGTGGATTTGTGATTTCTTCCGATCACATCATGCACGCATTACAAAATACCACCACCTTAACGGGATTGAAAGGTCGGTGGCAAAAGTTGAGTGAGCATCCGTTAATGATTTGTGATACTGGGCATAATGAAGGCGGCATTCGGGAAGTAGTACAACAAATTCGCCAACAGAAATACAATCGATTATGGATCGTACTGGGATGTGTGAAAGATAAAGACCTTCATGCTGTGCTTTCGCTATTACCAAAGGAAGCTTATTATTTCTTTTGTCAGGCAAAAATACCTCGCGCATTGGATGCTGCTGAACTAATGAAGCAATCAATGGAAGTTGGTCTGACTGGTGAAGTCATTGGAGATGTGAATCAGGCCATTCGCACAGCTAAAGAACGAAGCGGCAAAGGAGATTTTATTTTTATTGGCGGCAGTACCTTTGTAGTAGCTGAGATTGATGAATTGTAGTATGTGATCACACTTTCTGTGAATCAGATACTTGCTTAATGAACAGGAAATGAAAAGTAAACTGAAACGATTTGAAATTATTGCCAATCGCGAAAATGTGATTGAACCTGGCAAACCATTATTCAATGCTATTAAAGGAAAATGGAATAGCGACTATTTTAAAAACGAGCAACCCATTACGATTGAGTTGGCATGCGGCCGCGGAGAGTATTCTGTTAACCTCGCGCGTCAGTTTCCAAATCGCAATTACATCGGTGTAGATAAAAAAGGCGATCGACTTTGGAAAGGCAGCACATGGGCCGTGGAAGATGGTCTTACCAATGTGGCTTTTTTGCGCACAGGCATTTTGTTTATCGAGAGCTTTTTTGAACCAGGAGAAGTGGACGAAGTGTGGCTTACATTCCCAGATCCACTTCCGCGTAAGCGTGATGCCAAGCGTAGACTGTCGAGCAGTCGCTATATCGACATGTACAAAAAGATTTTGAAGCCGGATGGTTTCTTCCGATTTAAAACTGATAACACCGATCTGTTCAATTTCACATTAGAGGAACTGAAAGATCGAAATGATTTGGTAGACTTTGAATTTACACATGATTTGTATCAATCGCCATTGCGCCCTGAGTGCTATGACATCAAAACCAAATACGAAGAGATGTTTGCTGCACAGGGCGAACTGATTAAGTATCTTCGCTTTCGTTTCAATCATCAACATTAGTTGTTTTGCGGTAATGGTTGGGTAACACTTTCGTAATACTCGTTTCGTACAAAGCTGAGTTCAAAAAGTTACATTTGTGAAACCTAATCCCTTATGGGAAAAAGCGCAAGACGCAAAGTAGAACTCGTCATTATTTCAGATGTACATCTGGGCACCTATGGTTGCCACGCAGAAGAACTTCTCAAGTATCTTAAATCCATCAAGCCCAAGCGTCTTATTCTGAATGGCGATATCATCGACATGTGGCAATTCAGCAAACGCTATTGGCCTAAGCCACACATGCAGGTGGTGAAGCACATTACCAGCCTGTTGGCCAAGGGAACGAAGATCACCTACCTCACCGGCAACCACGATGAGATGCTGCGTAAGTTTGCCGGATTTCGGTTGGGCTCGTTTCACATTGCCAATAAGAAAGTCATGTCTATCAATGGCCAATCTGCCTGGATTTTCCATGGTGATGTGTTTGACGTAACCATGCAACACTCCAAATGGCTGGCTAAGTTGGGGGCGGTGGGATACGACACATTGATCCTGATCAATTCGTTTGTCAACTTCATTTTGAAGGCTTTGGGCCGTAATAAAATCTCCCTTTCCAAACGGGTGAAGGACAGCGTGAAGCAGGCGGTAAAGTTCATTAACGACTTCGAGTTGACGGCTGCAGATATTGCTATATCCAATGGTTATCAGTATGTTATCTGCGGTCATATCCATCAACCCGAGATGAAGAAAATCACCACCGAGAAAGGCGAGGTGATGTATCTGAATTCCGGAGATTGGGTAGAGAATCTGAC
>JABFSO010000412.1 GCA_013140555.1 Cyclobacteriaceae bacterium
ATCCTCCACTCCGCCTAAGATAGCGGTGATATCAGATTTAATTTCCCAATTAGAAGGCACCAATAATTTGGCTCCTCCGAAAATCGAAACCATGTCGATGCGAATGGTTCCGTTGATATCGGCTTGTGTCAAGTCTATTTCAGAGCCACCGAAAATCGAAGTAATTTGCCCACCGCCAAAGTTTTTAGAAAAGATTCTGCGTTTGGTACCTCCGAATACGGATGTGATGTTAACGGTTTCATCTCCTGAAGCAGCTGAGTCATATCCATCCTTCTTGTTACCATTGAAGTTTAACCATTGTCCGCCAACTTCTCCAGATTTTGAAAATACTGATCTAAACAAAATCAATAAACCAACAGAGATTAAAACCACCGGAAAAAGAAATCTTCGCGTGCTAAAATCTACACCAGGTATATCTTCAATCAAAAAGAATCCGCCTACCACGATCAATACTAACCAACCAATGCCTTGGAAATTCTTGCGCAATCCGATTGTTACGCCCAACGCGATCAACAAGGTTTTCCATGAAATCAACCAATAAGGCAATAGATCATAATCTAATCTATCTAAAAGTATGAGAGCTCCAATGGCTAAGATGATAATCCCAATCCAAAAGCTGTTGCCGAATTTTGTGTTTTGCTTTTCCATAATTGTGTTATTGTTTGTTCAAATGTAACGCCCGAATAGCCCACAAGGCGAGATGAAAAAGGCAAGCAAGGGCAAAAAGTCGGTGAAACCGGAATTTTACAGGGGCGAAATCGGCAAGCACATGATGCCGATCCGCTAAGTGAAAAAAATAATGAAATAAATTACTTCGTAACTTTATCCAATATTTCCTTATCCAGTGGCTTTACCTGTGGTGGGAAAAAGCCGACTACATTGCCGGCTTTGTCGATTACATATTTACAGAAATTCCAAGAAGGTGACTTGCCTGATTTAGCCGAAAGCCATTTGTAAAGGGGAGACTTATCACTTCCACGCACAGAAACTTTATCAAACATCTGAAAAGACACACCATAATTTCGTTGACAGAAGGAAGCAATCTCTTCGTTGTTGCCGGGTTCTTGCCACAAGAAATTATTAGCCGGAAAACCCAGCACTGTCACTTTATCTCCGTATTGCTCGTGCAACTTCTCTAAATCTTCGTATTGATAGGTGAATCCGCACTTGGAAGCGGTGTTAACAATCAGCAAATTCTTGCCTTTGTATTGTGAAAAATCAATTTCCTTTCCGTCCAGCGATTTCATTTTGAAATCATAAATGGAGCCAGCCACATTGTCCTTTCGGGCAATGGTTAATTTTTCTGAGAGAAAAGATATGAGTCCCATAATTATGATTAAAACTACTGCAATTAAAGCAATTCGTTTCACTTTAGTTCCTTCAAAATATCCTCATCGCCCGGGTTCACCCCAGAAGCAAAGAACTTCACGGTTCCATCCGGCTTTACCAAATACTTACAAAAGTTCCAGCTAGGCTCTTTTCCTGATTTCTCTTTTAGGAATTTATATAGCGGATGCTGATCGCTGCCTTTCACAGATATTTTCTCAAACATCTGAAAAGTGACTCCGTAATTCTTCTTGCAGAAAGAGGCAATCTGCACGTTCGTGCCCGGCTCTTGGCCTCCAAAATTGTTGGCTGGAAACCCGAGAATGGTAATTTGATTGCCATACTTCTCATGCAATTCCTGCAAATCAGCATACTGTGGCGTGTAACCACATTCAGAAGCAGTGTTGACAATTAACAGTGTTTTGCCCTTGTATTGAGCGAAATCAATTTCTTTTCCATCAATGGACTGAATCTTGAAATCATAAAGAGTGCCTGTCATAGTAATGATGGCTAGGAAGTATAGTAAAGTAAATTTCATTGGAAGTTTTAATTATGAATGGTTCTCTGATAAAAGAAACAATAACTAGATGGAAATGTTTCGCTGCTACTTACGATAATCTAATGCCGGCTTACGGGTGCCAATCAACGGATCGTAAACAAAGTTATCGCCTCGTAAAGTCTTTAACTCCTTCCAGGCGTCTTCAATCACTTTGGGAGAATTAAAAAGGTCAATTATAGTTAATGTCATGGTTTTAGCAGCAATCATCATTCCCTTCGATCCAATGGAAGTTCCGCCTGCTGCCACTGCTTGCCAGCTATGAGCTGCTGTGCCCGGCACCCACGTAGCTGTACGCAAACCTGTGGTGGGCACCACCCAACTGATGTCTGCCACATCGGTAGAACCTCCAGCCTCTTCCATTCGAAATGGCGATACCTGTTGCGTAGTTTCCAATGCCGGTATGTTGCCCGTAAAACTTGTCTGAATTTTTTCCGCGAAAGCTTTTTCGGTTGGCGTGTAAGTGTAGCCCCCTACCATTCTCAAATTAGTGTCCATCACTTTGGCTAAAGTTTCATTCGGTAACATGTTGTAAACTCCACCAGTCACTTCATACTCTGAGCGTGTCTCCGTTCCGAGGGCAGCACCTTGCGCTGCTTTCACCACGCGCTCCCAAATACTTTTTACTTCACCGGCTTTCGGGTGACGCACATAATAATAAACTTCGGCAAAAGCAGGAACCACATTCGGGGCTTCGCCTCCGCGTGTAATTACATAATGTATTCGTGTGTCTTCAGGAACATGCTCGCGCATCATGTTCACCATGTCATTCATTGCTTCAACAGCATCTAATGCGGAACGTCCTCGCTCAGGTGATGCCGCTGCATGTGATGCAACTCCATAGAAGCGAAATTTTCCAGACTTGTTAGCGAGACTTGCACCTGGACTTGCCGCATTGGATGAACCCGGATGCCAATGCACTACGGCATCAACATCCTTAAACAATCCAGCCCGCACCATATACACTTTTCCTGCGCCACCTTCTTCTGCTGGAGTTCCATAAAAACGAATCGTGCCGGATCGCTTGGTGGCGATTAACCAATTTTTGATGGCAATGGCCGAAGTGGCTGAGGCAACGCCAAACAAATGATGTCCGCATGCATGGCCCGCACCTTTGCCAACAATGGGTTTTACTTCGGGCACGGCCTCCTGGGAAACGCCCGGCAGTGCATCAAACTCTCCTAAAATTCCGATCACGGGTCTGCCCGCGCCAAACGTAGCTGTAAATGCTGTCGGCATATCAGCTACTCCCCGTTCAATCGTAAAGCCTTCCTTTTCTAAAGTCTGCTGGAGCAAAGCCGAACTTTGCGTTTCCTGAAATCCTACTTCAGCAAACTCCCAAATTTTCTGCGCAGTTGCAGAATAGATTGCGGATTTCTCCTCAATGGATTTGATGATTTCTTGTTTAGATGTTTGCGCTTTCGCGGAAAGCGATGCACAGCATATCAGAAGCGCGAGTAACTTTCTCATTCGGGTTGGGTTTAGGAACGAATCTAAGAAAAAAACTTTGGTTTACTGAGTTGCTTTTATTCGATCGGCTGATCAAAATTCAAATTTTGCGGCTGGCTGAGTTGTGCACTGATTCAGTTTGCTTTTTATCAACTCTATTTCACGAGGCAAGGTGGCAGCCTTCAAGGCTTGGTTAAAATAATTTTCTGCTTGCGAATGATTCTGCGCGAGCAGATGGAAGTTACCGAGTGCCGTCAGATACAAATGATTATTCTCAAGTCCTTGAATTTTTTCTAATCTAGCAATACCCGCGGCAGGTGATTGCGCATAACCAATAGCGATGGCGTGATTCAACGCCACCATCAATCCAGGTTTACAAGTTGTCAATGCCTCGTATAACTTCACCAATTCCGACCATCGGGTTTGCTGCCAAGTGGGCGCAAGCGCATGCACCGATGCGATGGCTGCCTCGATGTGGTACTCGCTCAATTGATCTCCCTCAGAAGCTGCCGTTAAAAATTGCAACCCCTTTTCAATCAATGGCCGCGACCATTTGCTTCGGTCTTGAAACTCCATTAAAACAATTTCGCCTGATGCTGTGGCGCGAGCATCAAATCGCGAACACTGCAAACACATCAGCGCCAACAAAGCTTTTACCTTTGGCAGACAAGTGCTCGGATGCAGCACTAACAAATAGGTAAGTCGCATAGCCTCTTCGCACAAATCTTCGCGCATATGCACGCTGGGATGATGTGAATAATAACCTTCGTTGAATAGAAGATAAAGAGCTTTCAAAACACTATTCAATCGGTTGGGCAATTCATACATCCCGGGCGGTTCTAACCGAATATTTTCATTTCTGATTTTCTCTTTTGCTCGGTACAAACGTTTGGTAATGGCTTCTTCGTTTGTCAGAAAAGCTTGCGCAATTTCTGATGTGCTCAATCCGCCTAACGTTTTAAGTGTAAGTGCAATTTGTGATTCCTGCGGGATGGAAGGATGACAACACGCGAACATCATCCGCAACACACTATCGTTGATTTCATCTTCTTCGAAGGCAAGTTGAAAAATACGCTCTGCCTCTTGCTCGTAGTTTTTCTTGCCCTTGGCCTGACTTTGTTGGCTTCGCATAAAATCGATGGCGCGGTTGCGCGCCACCCGATAAAGCCACGCAGATGGATTATCTGGTATCTGATGAAATGGCCAAGTCTCCATTGCTTTTAGCAAAGTATCTTGCACCAGATCTTGTGCTACTTCAAAATGTTCTGCACCTAAATAGCGTGTAAGTACTGCGGCCATCTTGCCCGCCTCGTGGCGAAAAAGATGGCCGAGTAATTGATCTACCTGTCTCTTTTCAGAGGGTTCACTCATTGATTATTGTAATAAGTGGCATCTTTTACAATTTTACCATTCGCAAAAGTGAGCACTGTGCAAATGGGCAACCGAAATTGGATAGAGTCTCCGGACGAACCGGACGATACGAACTGAACCACCACCTGATTTTTGACAGCCTGCATCTCCACAATACTATCTTTGATGTTTGGAAACATTTGGTGCATCTCAAAATACTTCGCTACAATTTCAGGATGTGTTTTGGATACAAAATTTTGTCCGTAGGCCGGATCGAGATATTGTGCGTCAACAGCATAACAACTAGCCATTTCTTGCCAATTGTGGGCGTTGAAAGCGGCAAACATTTTTTGTGTGAGTGCTATATTCTGTTGCTCCTCGCGATTACAACCGGAAACTACCGCAATCATAATCACTGCGATTAACCACCTCATACCTACTTCTTCTTAGGAAAATTGGCATTTGCCATTACCTCTTCAATTTGAGCCGTATGACGGGCTGAATGTCCAGTAATGAAAAATAGCATTTGATACGAATCGAAAGTAGCAAAGGGCATCACCGCGTAATGGTTGCGCAAATCTTCTTGTGTAGTTTTAGCAAACTCAATATTGCTGTCGCGTTTCGCAATAAATTCTTTTAGCGAACCCGCTGCAGAACCAAACTGATTTTTTGGTTCGAACATTTCCTGAGTCTTCACTTTTCGTTCGCGGCTGGAAATCATTCCTTTTACTTGCTCGTCCGTCATTTTCACTTCCGATCTGCGTGAAGGATTGGCTGCTTCTTTTAATGTGCCCTGCAATACACCAAATAATGCTCCTTCAGAAAAAGCAATATGCTCAAGACACTCCGCTACAGACCAGGCACTGGGCGTGGGCTTAAAGTTGAGTTGCTCATCGGTTAATCCTTGCACATCTTTAATCAGGCGATCTTTTGTTTCATTCATGAAATCGATGGCTGCTTTACGCTCGGCCTCGTTAATGGTTTCAGGAATGGTGCGAAAACCGCTGGCCATCACCAAAGCAAAAGCCAGTGTAAAAAATTGAATTGATTTTAACATAAGTGTAGGTTTAGTTTTTTAAAATGAAAAAGAGCGACCGGGTTATCCTAATCGCTCGTATGTTACAGATTACATATCTAATTTCTGAATCGGGCGCACTTCCACTTTGCCATTGAAAGCAAAATCCGGATAATCCTTTGTGAGTGTTACTGCTTCGTCTAAGTCCTTAGCCTTCACAATAAAATAACCACCTACCAATTCTTTGCTCTCCGCAAAGGGTCCATCTGTAACTACTTGGTTGGGTCCACTAACAAATTTACCACGTGGCTCCAAGGGCTCTCCGCCTTCATAGCGACCTTCATTACGTAGTTTTTCTACCCAAGCAAACCACTTATGCATGTGTTTCTGCATTGCTTCGGGTGACTGCATTTCAGGGGCTACATCGCTGCCTCCGTGAAAGATTAACATGAATTTTTCCATACGAATTTTAGTTTAAGTTAAACATTTTTCATCTATGACGAGCGGATCCATCTAAATCGGACATTGGACTTCACTTTTTTTTAAAAATAATTTAACCCTTTAATATTGATCCATTTGCAGAAATATAATAGGCGCTACTGCTAAATTGCAAGATGACGAACGAGCAAAAAGCCATCAAAACAACCTATTTCAGCATTGTTGGAAATACTGCAATGGCTTTGATCAAGGGACTGGCAGGCATTTTTGGAAATTCGTATGCCTTGATTGCCGATGCAATAGAATCAACTACGGATATATTTTCCTCTATTCTTGTTCTAATAGGATTAAAATATTCATCCAAGCCACCGGATAAAAATCATCCGTACGGTCATGGCCGGATTGAACCACTGATTACCTTTTTGGTGGTTGGCTTTCTGATCACATCAGCTACGATCATTGCGTATGAAAGTATCCAAAACATTGGAACACCCCACGAACTACCCGAGCCGTTTACGCTTTTCGTTTTGGCTGCAATTATCATCTGGAAAGAAATCAGTTATCGGTTGGTATTGAAGAAAAGTACAGAGACCAAAAGCACCTCGTTACGTGCCGATGCCTGGCACCACCGCAGCGATGCCATCACTTCCATTGCTGCATTTATCGGAATTTCTATTGCGCTCTATTTTGGAAAAGGATACGAGTCGGCTGACGATTGGGCTGCACTTTTTGCTTCCGGATTTATTTTATACAACAGCTATCAGATATTCCGTCCTGCGCTGGGCGAAATTTTAGATGAACATGTTTATGATGATCTTGTCGAAGAAATCCGTTCGATCTCACTTCGTGTAGAAGGTGTGATTGCCACGGAGAAGTGTTTCATTCGCAAAGCAGGAATGAAATACCATGTGGACTTACACGCGATTGTAGATGGAACGATCACCGTGCAAGAAGGTCATGCCATTGCCCATCGGCTAAAAGATACACTACGCGAACAGTTACCGGAATTGGGGCATGTGTTAATTCATGTGGAGCCGAGCAGAAACTAACTACATCTTCTCAGGCACCTGAATGCCTAACAATCGCATGGAAGCTTTCAGCACATCAGCAACCATCTTCGAAAGTGCAATTCTGAATTTTAGTTTAGCCGGATCTGTTTCATTAAAAATAGAAACAGATTGATAAAACTGATTATACTCTTTTGCCAATTCATAAGCATAATTTGAAATAATGGCCGGTGAATATTCGCGCGCGGCTTCATTCAACTTAGCGTGATAATTATTCAAACGGAAAATGATTTCACGTTCAATTCCTTCCAAAGCATCAACGCTCTTCAAAGAGTCAGCTTGGACTTCCACATTCATGGAAGTTGCTTTGCGCAAAATAGCTTTGATCCGTGCGTGGGTATATTGAATGAATGGCCCTGTGTGTCCTTGCAACTGAATCGACTCGTTCGGGTCGAACAACATTCTTTTTTTAGGATCGACTTTCAACAAGAAAAATTTCAACGCGCCTAGTCCCACCATTTCTACCAATGCTTTAATGTCGGGTTCCGTCATCTCATCAATTTTACCGAGCTCGCGTGTTTGCTTTTCGGCTTCATCCACCATCTCCTGCATCAGGTCATCTGCATCTACCACGGTGCCCTCGCGACTTTTCATTTTGCCGGATGGCAAGTCCACCATTCCGTACGACAGGTGATAACATTTCTCAGCCCACGCGTAGCCTAATTTTTTCAAAATCAGAAACAGCACTTTGAAGTGATACTCTTGCTCGTTGCCTACGGTGTACACTTGCCCTTCAATTTTAGGAAAATCGCGGAAACGCAAAATAGCGGTGCCAATGTCTTGCGTCATGTAAACCGAAGTACCATCGGAACGCAACAAAACTTTTTGATCCAATCCATCGGAAGAAAGATCTACCCACACCGAACCATCGTCTTTTTTAAAAAAAACACCTTGCTCCACTCCACGAAGCACTTCATCTTTACCTAATAAATACGTATTCGATTCGTAGTAGAGTTTTTCGAAATCAACACCCATGCGTTTGTAGGTGGCATCAAATCCAGTGTACACCCAACCGTTCATGGTTTTCCAGAGTTGAACAGTATTTGAATCCTTAGCTTCCCACTTACGCAATAAATCCTGAGCATAAGGCATGATTGATGTTCTGTTCTGAGCAACATCTTTAACTTCATCTTTTTTTAGAAGAAGTTTATCCTCAAGCGCCAAGATCGGTTTTAATATTTTAGCTAATTCAACTTTCTTTTGATCCCTAATTTTTGCGTCTAGGTTTTTATATTCCTCGTCATCGAAGCACTTAAGTACATCTTTCCATAGAATATTTCCATCTAGCGCTGACTCTAAAAGAACCTGAGCCCTAAATCCAAACTGAGTTAGCTTTGAAAAATCTATTTCCTCAGTTTGAGTTTCAATCTTACTTTCTATTTCTGAAATGGATGCAATCAAATTTTCCAGTAATCCTTTTTCTGTCCCATTAAATAATGAGAAATCTCCGGTATATATTTTATTCAGAATTGGAGAAAGTTGAATCCTAAATTCCTTCTCAAATTTTACATAGTATTTGCCAACCAACTTATCTCCTTTCAAACCAGAACTCTCCGGAGTTTCGCCATTGCCAAACAACTGCCAAGCAGCCATGCTTTTGCAAATATGAATGCCACGGTCGTTGATGATTTGTACTTTGTGCACGTTGTATCCCAGTGCTGAATAAATCTCAGCTACCGAATAACCTAAAAAATTGTTTCGTAGATGCCCTAAGTGTAATGGCTTGTTAGTGTTGGGAGAAGAGTACTCCACCATCACTTCTCTTCCATTGGCCGGCAGTTGCAAATATTCTTGCAGACTATAAATCGATGCAAACACTTCTGCCCACACAGAATCTTTAATCGTGAGATTCAAAAAACCCTTGACCACATTAAAACGGCTTACAAGTCCGGAGTTGGCAACCAAGTGCTCACCAATCATCTTGGCCGTTTCTTC
Source organism: Cyclobacteriaceae bacterium (assembly GCA_013140555.1). Taxonomy (GTDB): domain Bacteria; phylum Bacteroidota; class Bacteroidia; order Cytophagales; family Cyclobacteriaceae; genus ELB16-189. Next base: position 9,137 of record JABFSO010000412.1, read on the forward strand.
AGGCGATTTCCGTGACAGCTTCGTCAACGGAAAGCACACGAGCGTATGCGATCCTTCAAACTCTGCGTTGGTTGGTTGCAATTGCAGTTGCTCTACGGTTTGATTAAAAACAGCAGTGCTTGCTTTTTGTATTTCTGACTTAAGGCTCTGATCTAAATTCATAAAAAGAAGTGAGTGGTGAATATCGAGTGTGAGACGAGATTAGTCAATTATCTCACTACTCACTACTCAATACTCAAGTCTACATATCCAATATATACGCAAACATCAAAGGCGCTACAATGGTCGCGTCACTTTCTACAATAAACTTCGGTGTTTCAATGCTCAGCTTGCCCCATGTAATTTTTTCGTTTGGCACTGCGCCTGAATAAGAACCATAGCTCGTAGTACTATCGCTTATCTGGCAGAAATAACTCCAGAACGGAACGCCATCTCTTTCTAAATCCTGATGCAACATCGGCACCACACAAATCGGAAAATCTCCGGCAATACCTCCACCAATCTGGAAGAAGCCGATGCCATGATCGGTAGCATTATTCGTATACCAATCCGCCAACCACACCATGTATTCAATGCCGCTTTTCATCGTGCTGGCTTTCAATTCACCAGTCAATACATAGGAAGCAAAAATATTTCCCATCGTACTGTCTTCCCAGCCGGGCACAACCATCGGCATGTTTCTTTCAGCAGCCGCAATCATCCAACTATTTTTCGGATCGATCTCATAATATTGTTTCAAATCACCGCTGTTGATCATGCGGAACATAAACTCATGCGGGAACAAGCGCTCGCCTTTGTCTTCCGCATCTTTCCACACTTTAAACAAGTGAGCTTGCAATCTGCGGAAAGCTTCTTCTTCAGGAATACAAGTGTCCGTTACACGATTCAAATGATTTTGCAATAAATCCCACTCTTGTTCAGGAGTTAGATCGCGATAGTTTGGAATGCGCTTGTAGTGCGAGTGCGCCACCAGGTTCATAATGTCTTCTTCCAAATTGGCACCCGTGCAGGAAATAATATGCACTTTATTTTGGCGGATCATCTCCGCAAAGCTGATGCCCAATTCGCCCGTGCTCATGGCACCGGCCAGCGAGACAAGCATCTTTTTGCCTTCGGCAATGTGTTTTTTATATCCTTTGGCGGCATCAACCAACGCAGCCGCGTTGAAGTGCAGGTAGTTTTTTTCAATGAAAGCGGAAATGGGTCGGTTTTGGCTCATGATGGTGATTAAATTTTGACGCGAAAATACGCATTCGTTAGCACGTAACAAGCGGAAGTTTTTGCGAATTAAAAGCCAAACCTTACCTTTCTTTTACTAAACAACCAATTATGGCCGCCACCAACTGGAAAAAAGAAATCCTGCTCCTCATCAAAAAATACAAAGGCAAAAAACACCCTTTAGACTACAACAACTTTTACGAACTGATTGTGATGGTCGTGCTGGCCGCACAAGACTCCGACCGACACATCAACAAATTGGCACCCGATTTTTTTGCGGCTTTCCCCGATATGAAAGCACTCGCCAAAGCTGAGGCCGAAGCTGTCTACGAAAAGATCAGCAAAGTGCGCAACTTCCGAAACAAAACGAAGTGGCTGCTTGGCATTGCTTCTTCCATCAAAGACAATAAAAATATTCCTACCACACTCGATGCCCTTACCGAAATGGCTGGCATCGGCAGAAAATCTGCCAACGTCATTCTGCGCGAAATGGGTCAACCGGCCGAAGGCATCATGGTCGACTTACACGTGGTGCGCGTAGCCCCGCGCCTCGGCATTGCCAAAGGCAGCGATCCTAAAAAACTTGAAAAGCAAATGATGGAAGTGCTCGACCCAAAAGACTGGGGCGAAGCAGGCATGGCCATCTCTTTTCTTGGCAGAGAAACCTGCCGACCTAAAAATCCTAAATGCAATGAATGTGTGTTGAGCAAGGTGTGCGAATATTATGCCACCGAAGTCAAGTAAAATGGACAAGCACCATGCTGAGTTATTGAGGTCATTCAGATCAATGCAGGCGATGAAACCTATCATTACGATTACATCGGCACCCAACATCCATTGTACAAAATCACCAATCCGGTGCTGCGGCTCATCGCCAAAGAATGGAAGCGCGACCACAAACAAATGAGTGTAGCGGCATTTCAAAAAATGATCACAAGTTTGGTGCGTGGAAAAAGTGCCACCGAAAAATTACTGGCCGGCATGTTACTCGATGTCGCCACACCCGAGCAGCGCAATTTCAAACCTACTCTGTTTGACGATTGGCTTGATCATGTAGAAGGCTGGGCCGAAGTAGACACACTGTGCACCGGAAAATTTACCAACACTGAAATTCCAAGGCAGTGGAATGTCTGGCAAAAGTTGTTAACAAAATGGACCAAGAGCAAAAACATTCACAAGCGCAGAGCTTCACTCGTATTTTTATGTTCACCGGCACGCCAGCAAAAAGACGAAGCACTGGCCGAGCTCGCAATTGCCAACATCGATCAACTCAAACACGAAAAAGACATTCTCATCACCAAAGCCATTTCGTGGCTGCTGCGCAGCCTTGTCAAACATCACAAAAAATTAGTGAGCGAATATGTGGCAGCAAACAAATCGAGCATCCCGGCCATTGCAATTCGTGAAACGCTGACAAAAATTGCAACAGGAAAGAAAAATCCGAAGTTATGATTTTGGCGGCCTAGTCGCTACGCGTCTACCGCGCTATCCGCTTCAAGCCACGCGAGGCGCGTGGCTTTCCGCTCCTATCGCTGGCCGATGCCCGTACGCAATGCATCTGCACATCAATAT
>JABFSO010000032.1 GCA_013140555.1 Cyclobacteriaceae bacterium
TATTAAAATACCCGATCCTTTTTTATATTGCCGATTATGACCAAGGATCCTTATTCATTACCGGCCGAAGAATTCTACGCACGTGGCGATTCCTACTTTCTGCCTCACATTTCGATTGATTGTGTCATCTTCGGATTTCATGATAATCAGCTAAAGGTGCTTTTGCTGGAATGGAAAGATTCGTTGCGATGGAGTCTTCCCGGTGGGTTTATTCTCAAAGACGAGGATATTGATCAAGCGGCTACTACCATTCTTCTGAAGCGAACCGGCTTGGAAAAAATCCATTTACAACAATTCCACACGTTTGGCGATCCCAATCGTGACCGAAAAAAGCATGGGATTAATCCTCCAAAAGGAAGCAATCCCAAAAGCTGGATCATGGATCGTTTTGTGACCATTGGGTATTGGGCATTGGTCGAGCATTCGAAAGTCACTCCCACTCCCGATGCGTTTTCACGATCCTGCAGTTGGTGCGAAATCTCTGAAGTGCCCGAGTTGATCTTAGATCATAATCTCATCATTGAAAAGGCATTGGAATCATTGCGATTGCAACTGAACGATTACCCGGTTGGGTTTAATTTATTGCCCGCCAAGTTTACGATGCCTGAGTTGCAAAGTTTATACGAAACCATTCTGGCTGAAAAACTGGATAGACGAAACTTTCAGAAGAAGATATTATCATTGGGCATCCTGACGCGACTCAATGAACGGAAACAAGGTGGCGCCCACAAAGCACCTTTTCTTTATAAATTCGACAAGAAGAAGTATCAGAAAGCTTTAAAGCAAGGTCTTTCATTCGGAATTTGAAATACAAAAAAAAGAGCCTGACCAACGCCAGACTCCCTTTCTATTTCTACAAAACAATTTATTATCTCACATTAAATCCAAAACCTACGCTGAGTGAATTATATTTCTGAAGCGTATAATCACCATGGAAAGTGAAGATGGCAAACTTCAATCGCAAGCCGGCCGTTAAGCGGGCACCGGATGGACTTGCACTAATATCAATCGGATCAACCAATGTAACACTGTTGGATGTATAGGTGCCTTTTACACCTAATGAAGAGCTATTGAAATTATAACCTACCGATCCATAAAGTGTGAGGACAGATATTTTCTTAGAAATCAATCCTTGCACAGTCATTGCTGTTGTTTCGAATACCGCTCTTTTACCGGGATCACTGGTATCCAATCCAACGTCCAATTTCAATGAAGTGTATCCAAAGAATCCGGAAAGATCAAACGGCAATGATTTTACGCCCGGTATGTATTGTTTTATATCGTGCATCACGCCAATACCAAACATGCTTACGTTACCACCATCGCCAATTTTGGTGCTTGGAAAAAAACGAAATTTTAAATCAGTTCCTTTGGGCAAACCAAGACCCAATTGAACCATTGCCATTGGCGAAGCAGATCCAACTACCGGAATATCTAAGTTTAAGCCGGGAGCACCATCGAAAGGCTGACCTGTGGGAAACCCATTTGAATAGCCTTGATATCTCGGCTTTATGTCATCTCCAAAAACTGTAGGCACCTCAGCAGAGCCTGTAGGCGATACGGCTGTAGAGCCAACTGAAACCAGTTTCACGTTAGTCAAGTTGGCATTATTAACCGTGTATGTAAGGTCAGAACTTGATAAAAAAACAGGAGAAGCAGTAAGTGTAAGATCAAAACCAAATAGCTTGTGAGGGGCTGCCGTGTTGTACCAACCTTGATTCAAGCCAGCGCTTATAGCATTCAACGCAGGCGCTGCATATCCGGTAACCAAGTAGGTGGCATCGGCTTTTGTTCCTTTGATCAAGTTATCAATTTCATCTTGTGCAAATGCGGATAGAGTGCATACCATCAGCAAAAGGGAGAGTATTTTTTTCATAGTCGTGGGTTTCATTTTTAGTTAGTAATAGTAATGTGAGGGAATTTGATTCGTGTTTAATATTCGGGTATTAATTCAAAATAAATCATTTTTTACCAATAATTTGCATGCCAATTACCTATGAGCCGATTCGTCTATAATCTCTCCATTTACTTATTGGCGGCTATTTACACAATGGCTGCGTTGCTTAATGCAAAAGCCAGGCTATTTGTAAGCGGGCGAAGAAAGCTTTTTAATCGATTACACGACCAATTAAAAAGCAACCAAGCACCTGTCATTTGGGTACATTGTGCCTCGCTTGGAGAATTTGAACAAGGCCGCCCCATCATTGAAGCATTGAAAGTAAGGTTTCCGCAGCACAAAATTCTTCTCACATTTTTCTCTCCCTCAGGATATGAAAACAAAAAGAACTACCAACATGCAGATTTTATTTTCTACTTACCGTGGGATACACCTTCCAATGCCAAACGATTTGTAGCCATCACTCAACCGGTGCTTGCTATATTTATCAAGTATGAATTTTGGTACAATTACTCACAGGCGTTGAAAAATAAATCAGTGCCTTTGATTTCCGCGTCCTGCATTCTACGTCCGGATCAGGCGTTTTTCAAATGGTATGGTGGTGTTTTCAGAAAAACGTTGATGAACTTTCATTACTTCTTCACACAGAATACCGAAACACAAGATTTACTTAAAAGTCTCCACTTGCCTTCCACCGTTGCCGGTGATACACGCTTTGACCGCGTACATCAAATCACACAATCCGGAGCAGAAATCGATGTGGCTCTAAAGTTTAAGAACAACCAAAAATTGCTGGTGGCAGGGAGTTGCTGGAAAGATGATATGGATGTGTTAAGTCCTTTTATCAATGATCATCATCAGCAACTAAAATTCATTATAGCTCCACATGAGATTTCGGAAAATTTTATCTCGTACATCGAGAAAACCATTTCTGCCCGATGCGTTCGCTATTCACGGGCTCCAGAAAATGTGCAAGATTATGACGTTTTAATTATCGATAATATCGGATTGCTTTCACGATTGTATCGCTATGGCGAATATGCATATGTTGGTGGAGGTTTTGGCGATGGGCTTCACAATATTTTAGAAGCTGCCTGCTATGGACTTCCGATTTTCTTTGGCAACAAGAATTACAAGAAATTTCAGGAAGCTACCGATCTGATTATGCGTGGCGGTGCTTTTGAAGTGAGCGGCTACACCGAGTTGCGCCAAAAATATGAATCACTCAATAACCGTCCGGAGAATTTTCTGCTAGCCTGCGAAGTAACTCGTGCGTATGTAGATGAAAATTTAGGAGCGACCAAAAAAATCATCGACTATTGTTCTAAACTTATTAAAACACCATGACCGGAACTGTATTAAAGTCGACTGGCTCCTGGTATGAGGTGCGAATGGAAAATGGTGCTGTTCGCAATTGCCGCATGAAAGGTAAAATCCGGTTAGAAGGAATTAAGGAAACGAATCCGGTAGCAGTTGGTGATTACGTGGAAGTGGAAGAAGAAGGAACCAATGGCGTAATCAATGAAATTCTCTCTCGTAAAAATCATCTGCTTCGTCAGGCTGTAAAGAAAAGTAGTCACTCGCATATTCTGGCTGCCAATATCGATCAGGCCTTGCTAGTGGTCACTCTCAAACAACCTCGCACTTCCCTAGGATTTATTGATCGCTTTATTATTTCAGCAGAAGCCTATCGTATTCCACAAATCATCATTTTCAACAAAGCAGATTTATTAAGTGACGAAGGAAAAGAAGAGACCGAAGAATTAATTTCACTTTACCGATCCTTGGGAATTCATTCCATTAGTCTTTCTGCAATCAGCGATACCATTAATGAAATTCAAAAGTTGCTGAATGGAAAAATCACCCTAATGGCAGGTCACTCTGGAGTTGGAAAATCCACGCTCCTCAACAAAATTGCTCCATCGCTACATCGTGCTACCGGCACTATTTCAGACTTCTCACAAAAGGGCACACATACCACCACTTTTGCGGAAATGTTTGAGTTAGATCCTTCAACTTTCATCATCGATACACCGGGCGTAAAAGAATGGGGACTGGTTGACATGACACCGCAGGAAATCTCAGACTATTTTGTAGAAATGCGCGAAGTGCGACTTGGCTGTAAGTTTGGCTCGAAGTGCTTACATCTGCAAGAGCCTGGATGTGCCATTCATGCGGCAGTAGAAAGAGGAAGTATTTCTGAAAGTCGTTTTGCCAGCTATGTGAGCATGGTGACAGGCGAAGACAACCGAAAGTAAAATCTCAGAAAAGCAATCGCTAACGGAAAATCGAATAGCCGTAGCGACAACCGGATTTCGTAGTGAATCCGCGCCTTCAATGCCTGATGTTCTTCTTTTGTCCGATTCATTGCTGCTATTTTCTTACACACTTTCAATGTTGACCAACGCTGCGCGGTTCCTCGCTGGAATTGACGATCCGACATCGACCCTGCTACCACGCGCTTCCTGATCAACACCATGGGCGAATAACAAAACAAAAATTGGCGAGAGGCACGCATCAAAAAATCAAAATCCTCATAAGCCAGATTCTCATCATAGCCGCCAATTGTTAGAATCACTTCTTTGCGAAACATCAATGTAGGTGACGAAACGAAATAGCGATTGATCAACGCTTGATAAATATCTCCTTGCGGAATTGTAGGATGCGGAAAACGATCGGAGTGCCTGCGAATCGAATGACCTGTTTCGGAAATCATTTCCGCATCTGAATAGTGTACGACATACATGTCACCTCGCTCAATCATTAGTCGAATACCTTCCTCTACACGGTTCGGAAGAAGCACATCATCAGCAGCCAAATCAATGATCCACTCTCCTTCGGCCAAGCCAATTGCTTCGTTCAATGTTTTCGTATAACCCACATTTTCATTGTGCCTTATAAATCGAACATCGCTCCTATCCTTCAAGGTTTGTATAATGATCTCTGCACTTGCATCGGTGCTCCCGTCATCCATTACAATCAATTGAATGGGACTATACGTTTGATCGAATACCGATTGAATTGCCTCCGCCACAAAGCGCGCCTGATTGTAGCAAAGACACATGACGGTAACCAACGGCTTTTTCATTCCAGACTTTTTGCAAATGAAAACTTAGCAACTGATTTACCTCCCACACTTTTTTTAAAGTGCAGCAGTGATGGATTGAGTTTACCATCCGCCTGTGATGCCCCCAAGTCAATCATTTTAATACCGTGCTCATTGGCGTATTGATAGATGCCTTGTAGAAGCATCGTAACAGGACTCAGCTTATCATACTTTGCAGCATGAGCGTAGTAGAAGGTGTACAAAATCGTTTCGCTTACGCGAATGCAAATAGCAGCTGCCGCCAGTTGTTCATTCTCTTCTACGCTAAAAAGCAAAAAATGCTCCGGTAATGCATGAACCGTGCGCTTCATCTGTGCCCAATCCAGAGAGAGCTGATAGCCTTTGGCATTTCGTGCTTCAGCAATGAATGCGTAAATGTGCTCCATGCTTTTAAAATCGCGATGCGTAAAAGAAAACCGCATCAAACCTTTTTTAAGTTTCTGCCTTTTAGAAACCGTCAATTTACTTTCAAAAGTATCGTTTGTTATAAAAAGGATACTGGTTGTTTCTTCGCTAGTGATATAGCGATGCGAAGTCAATATCTTCTTAACTAATCGTGTGGTTTCTAATGCATACGCAGAAGGATAGTTTTTAATATGAATGGTTTTACAACCTCGTTTTTGTAAATCCGATTGGATGAATAAAACCCATCGATCCAGGTCTTGCTCACTCCAGTTCTGAAAAAGTTCGAATGAACCAAAGGTAGCTTTGAAAGGACTGGCAGCTATATTTTCGTGAAGATGAAAATAAATAACACCCAGCACTTCGTGTTCCCTTTCTGCCGTATAGCAAAGCCATCCTTGCGCATCCTGCAAAAGCAAATGCCTATTCTGGTTAAATAAAAAAGTCCCATGATCGGGACTCTTTTGATCAACAGAATGAACTTGAAAATTGAGCTTATCCAAAATTAATAGGGTATTCCGATTTTCTTATAGATAAAGTGCATCAGCCATGCCGGACCAATCATAAGAAACTGTACATCTTTGAAAAATGATGGTTTCTTTCCTTCTACTTTATGGCCATAAAATTGGCCGATCCAAGCAAGCACAAATATGGCGATGCTGATGGCCCACAAAGGAGCAACATTCATAGCCAACAGTTGGCGCATTACAAACAAGCAAAGCGTACCAAACAGAAACATACCAAACGCCAGCGGAACTGACAAGGTGATGTAGTACAACAAAGTAAGGCACAAAATAATCGTAGCCCAGTTGGCGAACCAACTTCCCTGACCAAAAACAGAAATCAAAAACTGAGTAGGAATGGAGCCTATGAGGCCTACAACACTAAAGAATATCAGAGGAACACATATCCAGTGAATCATTTTGTTGGTGGCATTCTGGTGACTTTCACCATACTCTGCCAGCAGTTCGTCAATTTTGCGCATGACCAAAAAGAGGTTAGTTAGGTAATCAAAATTAAAGGAAACATTTCAACTTCTCAAGCTTTGGTTCGCACCTTGGCCCACTCCTTAAACTGCCAGTAAACTACCCCCGTAGTCAGGTGATTGCCTTTGGTATCGTGAATTTTTACTTCGCAGGGTACAACCACGGTATCTTGAGACTGTAGCGGCTGAAGAATTTTCTCTTCCAACCACTTTTTAGAAATAGCAAACTCAGCCGTGGCATCCATCTTTCCCTGATAGAGATAATTCACTTCGAGGCGATGCAAAATCATGCGGTACTTTTTCATATCGAGGCTACTGAGCAGCAAAAAGCCCGTGGCAAATTCGGAGATGGTTGCCAAACCACAAGCATGCAGCCCCCGAATGTGATTGAAGTTTCTGCGCTTATAAGGCATGATCGTCTTCAGGCGATAATCGGCTATCTCCACAATCTTAAAGCCGTGCGGTTTATTGAAAGGCACCATTCGGTAGAGCGCCCAGTTGAGTAGTTTCAAATAAAAAGCTGAATGTTTTGCTTTTTCGACTATTTTGGCGGGATCAAACATTTTGCGATTTTTTACTTGTACGATTTACGATTTTAGCACCATAAACTCATGAAGCATAAAAAAAATTATTATGTTGGAGAATGGCTGATTGGAAAACATTTTGATTTTAGAACCAACTTTTAAGTAAAAACAAATGCATCCCATACCTAGGATACGCAGATAAATAGAGTTTTCCTGATTATTGCGCCTTGTACCAGACCTAACAATTAGTACCTTGAGACCACAAAAAAGATAAGTTAATGACCGAAAAGAAACGACCAACACTTGTCCACGCTTTTATCCCTATAGCTTTTCTGGTTGCCTTTTTGGCCATTAATGTGATTGTTTTCGGACCAGGAGCTACCGATGGCCCGAATCAGATTGCATTGATTTTTTCTGCCGGTGTGGCGGGAATTGTGAGTTGGCGATTGGGCTATTCCTGGGAAGAGATTGAAGTGAGCATTGTGAAGAGCATCAGCTCGGCCATGGGTGCCATGTTGATTTTATTGGTGATCGGGTCGCTTTCCGGAGCCTGGCTTTTAAGTGGCATTGTGCCGGCTATGATTTACTACGGACTTAAGATTCTAAACCCCACTATCTTCCTATTTGCCGCTTGTGTAGTTTGCTGTGTGGTGTCGCTGGCAACCGGCAGCTCATGGTCTACCATTGCTACCGTAGGTATTGCATTGCTGGGTATAGGAAAAACACTCGGTATCCACGAAGGTGTTGTAGCCGGAGCCATTATTTCAGGAGCTTACTTTGGCGATAAAATGTCGCCCTTATCAGATACTACCAACCTCGCTCCAGCTATGGCTGGCACCGATCTTTTCACGCATGTGAAATACATGGTTTATACCACAGTGCCGACACTGGCAATTACGTTGTTGATCTTTTTAGTTTGGGGCTTTACCCTTGATACCAGTGGGACGACCGATACCGCCAATGTATTAGCTTCTATCGATAACGCTTTTAACCTCAATCCGCTCCTGTTCATTGTGCCGGCATTGGTTCTTTTTATGATCGTGCGAAAAGTACCAGCCATTCCCGCTTTATTGGTCGGAACCATTTTAGGTGGAATTTTTGCCGTTATCTTTCAACCGCAAATAATACAGCAAGTTTCTGGCATCACGGGCGATCCGGTAAAATCTGCTTTCATCGCAGTCATGAAATCTTTCTCGATGGAGGTCAGCATCATTACTGAAAATAAAATGATCAACGGGCTGCTTTCTTCAGGTGGTATGGCCGGAATGCTTAACACCATCTGGTTGATTTTAGGAGCCATGGTTTTTGGTGGTGTAATGGAATCGTGCGGGCTGCTGAAGCGCATTGTAGAAGAAATCATCAAGTGGGCGCACTCTACCGGTTCGCTGGTAGCTTCTACTGCCGTAACGAGCATCTTCTTTAACCTGACTGCCGGTGATCAATACATGGCCATTGCCGTACCGGGCCGTATGTTTGCCGATACGTATCGCAAACGCGGTTACAAACCGGAGTTGCTAAGTCGCACGCTGGAAGATGCAGGCACTGTTACTTCCGTGCTGGTTCCGTGGAATACCTGTGGTGCCACACAATCTAAAGTGCTTGGCATTTCCACCTGGGCATACGCACCTTATTGCTTTTTCTGTATCATCAGCCCATTGATGACTGTATTACAAGCCTATTTAAATTACAAAATCCGCAGGCTGGATGACAAAGATCCCAATTCATAAGACCAATATATCCAACGAAGAAATCAATGCATTGCCGTTGGGTGCATTTGAAGGCAAGGTGGTAGTTATCACCAAAGACTCCAAACTGGATGCAGCCTTGGACGAAATCAATGAGCATCGCGTGGTTGGTTTTGACACCGAAACGAAACCGGTGTTTGTGCGCGGCCATTCAAATTTGGTTGCATTGATGCAGATTGCATTGCCGCACAAAGTGTTTCTCATCCGGCTTTCAGAGATGAAACTGCAAGGCGGGTTGGTTGACTTTTTACAGAATGATAAAATACTAAAAGCAGGTGTTGCTTTGCGCGATGACATTAAAGGTTTGCAAAAACTTCACCCCTACGAGCCGGGCGGTTTTGTTGAATTGGCGGAGATGAGTAAAGCTGCCGGCCTGCAAGTTGAAAGTGTAAAGAAATTAGCCGCCTTGGTTTTGGGATTTCGCATTTCGAAGAGCGCACAAACCAGCAATTGGGAAGCGGAAACACTCAATGAAAAACAAATCAGCTATGCGGCTACCGATGCGTGGGTTTGTTTGGAAGTGTATAACAAGCTAGCGAAAATGCTTTATCATAAATGATTTTTGTAGTTACGTCCATCCAACTAAAATCAATTGGTCATTTTTTTCAATTTGTTCGGTTGACGAGTCGATCGGTGCGACAACTGCAAAAAGATTATCCACACGCTATTTTTAAGGCATCCGGATTTTGGAAGACCTACTATACGCTAAGCGGTTGGAAAGATGCCGCTGAAATGAAACGCTATGCCACATCGGGTGCTCATTTCGAAGCCGTGAAATCGGCTGCTAAAGTGGCCGCTCGCGTTCAGACGATAACGTTTGAGTCAACAAATATACCTTCGTGGAAAGAAGCAAAAGAAAAACTGACAACCGGCAAGGTTATCACCTATCGATAAATTATTTACCCGACATATTCGGGTTGAATACTATTTTTCTACCCCCAATCTGCAGGTTACACCCAGATTTACTCTATAGCCAGACCAATCACTCACAACCTCTGAATTTCCACCAGTGATCAAATAAACATTGTTATCATTCTTAAGATATAGTTTACCATTCAAAACTGAGATATTGTACCCACCGTCAAGTCGAATGCCGAATACTCCAAACCACTTTACAAATGCCGCATTGGGTTCCAAAGCCAGATTAGATGAACTAAAACCAATTGATTCCACATCTTCAACCAATCCTATTCTATTTTTAAATGTTAAGTCTAAGTTTGTATTAGTGTAATATAATCTTAACGATAGTTGAAATTCAAACTTTTCGTTACTCTTAAAAGACTTTCCAATATTTGCACCAATTGAGATATTTCTCAATAACTGATCCGCTAATTGCTCGCCAGAATAATCTGAATAGCTTAATCGACCGCCTGTATTCGTAAAATAAAATTGCCCTCCAATAAAATACGTTGGCTGAAAAAATTGCAAATATTTAGCTCCGAAGGAATAATATGATGGGAATGAATTTATTATCTTAGGTTTTATCAAGAATTGCTTTTCAAGTTCTGATTGAAAATTCTTCAAGCTTGACATCGCAAATCCGGAATAGCCAACAGAAATAGAAACCTGGCTTTGGGAAAAAGCTGAAATGGAAATCAAAAAGAATAATGCACGAATCATAGAACCTTTGTATAATTCCCTTTGGAATCAAATATATATCCATTAATAAGACCATAATTTTCATATGGGCATATTTTAATCCACTTTATTGCACCTGTTTCAATATTCAAAATATAAGCATCTGTTGATGTACGGTTACAAAACAGATAACTTGTTGTTTGAGGATCATAGTAACCGCTATAATCTGGTTTAGGAAGTACATATGTCCTTGAAAAACCTAGTATATTTATATCATATATACTAATATTCAAATTATTCACAATGATTAGCTCATTGCTTTTATCCTTACGAAAGTCTACTTGCCTGCTAGATACAGGCATAATACCCAACAAATTTGCTTGGGTGCCGACCACTTCATATATCTCTTTCTTCTCGTTCAAGATGTATTTTCCATCATCAGAAACGATACAATAGACACTGGTGCTTAATTGTTTGGGGGTAACAACAATTCTGGAGTAAACTGATTGACTGTTCCTGAAATCCTGAACAGCAGTTGTATACGTCCAAAAACCATTAGATTGACCAAGATTAGTGCTATAATTAACTAATCCATTGGTAGTACCTCTGAAGCGTTGATAAGCCCTTGAGGATGAAGTCAACACCACTTTGTCAATCACGAAATCATAATACCCGTGGGTAAGATCACTTTTATGGTAGACGTAAGTACCCGAATACGGAAAGTAAACAAGGGACAATTCAAGTTTGCTAAGATCACGTTTCTCAACCAGCTTAAAGCTCAAATCATAAAAATAAAGATTCGGATAGTAATAACCGATATTTTTATCTATGGTAGGATTATATTGGAGCAGCATTCCATCTTTATATCCTTCTAACATAATGAACTTGACAGTAGGATCAATTTCTCCATTTATTACTTCATTATTGCTCAAATCATATTTGCTATGCACCCTAAACCCAACCTTGTTTTGACAACCAAAAAGAATTGGAATTTTTGCGGAAATATTCCCACTGAAATTAGCGTTTAATAAATTCACGGATGAATTATTGAACACAATTTTATAATCTTTCAAAGCTCCATAATAGGGAGTTGGTTCGAATTTAAACGTGGCAATGCTATCGGTTAATGAAAAAGAAAACTCAGGTTTCAAATCAAAATTTTTATAGTATACATCGCTATAAAAATAGGGTTGTGGGTAAAGGGTCGTTTGGATGATTAAGCTATAGGTAATATTGTTCTTATATCCGCCAACAAATGCACTATCAATAAACACAGTTTTTTTCCTATCGTTTATAACAATGTATTTTTTAGACTTTGAATCATCCTTGATAATGGTATAGCTAACAAAATTTGGCTTGTCATGTGGCTTCCATGATAGATTTAAAAAACCGTTTACATTGGAAAATATAATTTCAGGTTTGGTTGGCGGATCAACATCGACCTTTAATATCCATTTTCTCCAAATTTGATACTTCTCAACTCCAGCAACACTTGCTAAACTCCCTGTTGTAGACGAGCTAACAAATTGCACTTTCAACTCATATATTCCTGTATTAATTGTAGGATAGCTCAAATAAAATTGCCCCGAAGACTGATTAGAAGAGAAAATTTCTTTGCCAGCCAATAAAGCACTAACTTTTTCGAGATTTCCAGCTCCAAGAGTAATATTA
>JABFSO010000125.1 GCA_013140555.1 Cyclobacteriaceae bacterium
TGGTTGTAGTTTTGCCACCATTCGGTAAAGTTGCGATCGTATAGCTCAAAGATCGGGGTGGGCCATGTGTACCATCGCTCTTGCACGTCAATGAGCAAATCGATGACGGTAGGTGTTATTTGTAGACTCCGAATGTTCACTACGTTGAATAACCGCAAGTTGTAGATTTTGCGCTGATCCCATAAAATGGTTTCGGCCAGCTTATTCACGCGAATGGTATCGCCTGTTTTAAGCGAAAGTTCACGGGAAATAATCTGATCGCGCGTACGCTTGTTGCCAATAATCAAAATGCGATTGACCGTGAGCAAAGTAGTATCAGCTGCCAGAGCCACGACATCGTAGGTAGGGCGTGCAACGGTATCTGCTGAAGGCGATACTTCTTGAAATCCAAGAAAAAATCCAAAGATCAACGGTATCATCTCAGCAATTTACCTGCACGCAAGCGGACTTAAGCTTGTGTGTTATTGGCTTGTTTTTTAAAAGAACGAATCAGCACCCACACACCTACTAATACCAAGGGAATACTTAGAATTTGCCCCATGTTGAAAGATAATTCATCTTCAAATTGCACCTGATTTTCTTTGAGATACTCATAGGCAAATCGCAAGCTCCATAATGCAATGAGGAAAACTCCGAAGATACGTCCTTCCGGCAGATTCAATTTGTGCTTGTTCCAGTACCAAAGCAGCAGCGCAAATAAGAGTAAACATGAAATGGATTCATATAACTGTGCCGGATGGCGAACAATTCCAAGAAAATGAATTTTGCCAGCATAAGTGCCGGAAGGTTCGGCAGTTACCTTGGCATCAAAGTTATTGTCTACGAATTCAACAAAGTCTCCCTTATTGGAGAAGGCCTGAAAAGCAGTTCCATTCACAAATTCATTAGCAGCTGCCTCTGAGGTGCCGGCTTTAAAAAAAAGATAAAGTGACATCGGTGTCCGTCCGTTTTCACTCACAACGTTTGCGCTGTCTTTGACCATTTTGTAAGACTCAAGCGGATTGTTTTTTGAATCTACGGTAATATCCGTAATCACCGAGTTAATAAAAACAACGCCAAGCGGGCTATTCGTTGGCTTGCCAATAATTTCCGAATTGAAAAAATTACCTAATCGAATGAGGCAACCTGTTAAACATACCAATATGACGATACGATCAAGTATTTGTAAATAATTCTGGTTGACATGCTTTTTACGGCTGTATAACCAAAGTCCAAACAAGATACCAACCGCTGCCCCATGACTCGCTAAACCTTGCAAACCGGTAAACCGGAATGGAGATAATTTAAACGGCAGGAAAACACCGAGCGGATCATTCCACAACATAGACGGCTCGTAAAATAGCACATGCCCTAGTCGGGCCCCTACAATGGTGGCAACGATCATATAAACAGTAAGCGTATCTACATCTTTCTCGGGTTTGCCTTCTTGTTTGTGAATATAGTAGAGTATCTGCTGGCAGATTAAGAATCCAAGCGCAAACAGAAGCCCGTAATAACGTAACGAGAAGAAACCAATTGATAAAATCTCCGGACTACCGTTCCAAATAATGTAACTAAGCATAAGTCAAATTGATCGTTGTAAAAAATTAAACGCTAACATATGAGTGGTAAAGATACGCGATTACCTCAATTCCTCTAGGTTTCTATTGGCTAAAGAAACGAGCACGATTTCAACGATAAAATTGCGCTTAGCGTATGTTGTCTAACTCGGCTAACTCTTCCGCAAAACTGCCGGAGAGAATGGGAAATCGGCACCAGCTACGTGGATCAACATTCAGATCATCCAAATGAAAAGAAGGCGCCAACCGCTCGCGCTTCCATTGGTTGGCAGACCACAGCCGATAGAATTTCTTGACGTATTCTTTTAATGATGGATCGGCTTTGCCTTTAGATAAAACAGTATAAACTTCCACTGGCGGCTTTCTCTCATAAATAGCCAGTCGTTCGATCTCCACTAAAAGAGAATAAGGCATCAAATCTTTTTCGTCTGTCTGGGCTCGCTCTTGCGGTCGCAACTCTGCTGTAGGTTGCAAATTGTTGACGTAAGCAAGGCCAGTATATCCCAATTCTTTTTCGGCCCACCTCAGCCATTGGATGATAAATGGTTTATCCAGTCCGGCAATAGGAGCAAGGCTGCCGCTCGTGTCGCCATCCATGGTGGCATAGCCCACATCACCTTCACTGCGATTGGAGGTGGTTAGCAATACGGCTCGTTTTACATTCGCCAACATCCAAATGATGGGTGAGCGTGTGCGTGCCTGAATATTCTGCCGGGCAATGTCATCTTGTTCCCACGTAAGTGGCCGACCAATGACCGACTCAATAGAACGCTCATAATGATTAACCTGATCATCAATCAACCAGTGATGAAATTCAGCACCAAGCGAAAGTGCCAGTTCTTTGGCAGCCTCCAGCGTTTTATCTGATGAATTGACTGTCCCTTGATAGGCGCAAGTAAGTAGTTTACCCACGATTTCTTTTGCATCTGTTGAAGGTGTGATGCCTACCATCCCACAGAATTTTTCATAACCTAATTCGCGCACGCCTTTGTGTACCATCTCAGCTACTAACACCGCGCACAACGAAGAATCGGCACCGCCACTCAAACTCAATACAAATCCTTTTGCTTTACTCTTGCGCACATAGTCGAACAGCGCCAACGAAGCAGCATCGGCCATTTCGCGGTTGCGTTCTTTGTTATCGGTGAGCGGATGCGCTTGGGTCAATTCCGGTTGATCGAAATTGATTTCGCATACCTGCAGATTAACTGATTGAAAGGATAAGCGATTGTTAAGCTTCAGTAATCTTCCATTTTGAGCAAAGATGATATCGCCATCGTAAATCATGCGGCCCGCTTCGTTGCCGAGCAGGTTCGTGAAGACATAGGCGCACTTAAATTTTTCAGAGCCGCCAATGACAACTTCGCTTTCGCGGAGAGTGCTTTTGCCCATCGCAAAATGGCTGGCACTTGGATTCATAATCAAATCAACACCGCGTGCAAAGAGTTGATAGCCCGGGCGCTTTTCTTTGCGCCAAGCATCTTCGCATATTTCGAAACCAAAACGAATGCCTTGCACTTCGTACATTAAATCTCCTACGGAAACAGTTTGTCCTTCTATATCAATTTGTGCGGTTGCTCCACTTGGCCATGCATCGAACCAGCGAGGTTCGTAATGAACACCGTCTTTCGCTAAGTTTTGTTTTAGTGTGGTGCCTAGTATTTTTTGATTGGAGATGACGCACGCTCCGTTGTAAGTGATTCCTTTCATTCGGATGGGCAAGCCCACACTAACGGTGATGT
>JABFSO010000137.1 GCA_013140555.1 Cyclobacteriaceae bacterium
TACAAGTGCTATTGAATCCGCGGCATCCAATTTTAAATCAATCGAACCCTGACGGCTATTCAGCGACATGGAAATGTTAGTGACCGCCTCCTGAATGAGTTGGTGCAGATTGAATTTTTCTTTTTTCAACCCCACATCATTTTTTTCGAGGCGCGCCATTTGCAGAACACGTTCTACTTGTTGCTTCAAACGACTGCTTTCCGTTTCGATGATGGTAGCGTAATTCAGAAGTCGCTCCGGGTGTTGAACAATAGATGGATCTTTCAAAACGCTGGTGGAAATGGCAATGGTAGAAAGAGGCGTTTTGAATTCATGCGTCATGTTGTTGATGAAATCTTTTTGAATTTCCGACAACCGCCTTTGTTTTAGAATAACGAACAATGTGTACACGAAAAAGAAAATCACCACCACCATCACAATGGAAGAGAATCCCCAGATTCCCATTTGACTGATCAGATTCGCTTCTAGTTGCGGAAACCGGACACCAAAATAATAGCCATCCATTTTTAAGGAAGGAAGTTCGCTGATACTGGTGGGTATTTTGTTTTTAGTCGGAGAGATATAGTTGCCGCCCGTCATGCATTGATCAGCACAATTATAAATTCCGTATTGATAGTCGGCTGTGATGTTTCGTTTGTCGAATTCATTTTTTAACATAAACCCCAGCAAATTCGAATCGATGGGGCCATTCACTAGCACCGTAAAATAATTGCTGGACTCCTGGTTCACGAGGCCATTGGCCGGCATGGCCATTTTGTTGACTTCAAAAATCTGGGTAGCTACGTTTTCGAGCGCCTGATTGACATCGGTATTGAATTGATTTTCTTTGAGGTCAAAGGCTTTTCGCACCCAATAAATTTGGGTTACGGTAATGCCCACGATGCTGATAGCAGCCAAGGCAATAACGATACGAAGGGTAAGGCGACTCACCTTACAAAGGTAGGTAGTATTTACAGCGGCATGAGGGCGAAAGGCCTAAATTAACAAGCCATTAACATCTTTTAGGCTATTTTTAACACCGAAATAGAATTTTAGGTCGGATGTTTGTAGAGTTGAAACGAACGAATTAAGTTTAACCTTTAAAATAAGATAAAAATGAAAAATCTAGTATTGATCGCTCTTTTTGCCTTCGCTAGCAGCTTGGCAATGGCACAAGAAAAGGAATTACGTGGCACAATCACTAAAGACGAAGTGAAAACAGAAGTGGCCGCTTTCACTTGGGATGCTTCCTCTTTCGACTTTGGGAAAATTAAACAGGGAGTTCCTGTAACGCATGAGTTCAAATTTACCAACACCGGTAAATCACCATTGATTATCGTTAATGCACAACCATCATGTGGTTGCACTACTCCTGATTGGACAAAGACTCCTGTGCCTCCAGGCGGATCCGGTTTCATCAAAGCAACTTTCAACGCAGCCGTTGCTGGTCCGTTTAACAAGACCATCACAGTTACAGCCAATACGCAAGAAGGCGCCACTTACCTCACCATCAAAGGTGAAGTAATTGTAGCTGAATAATTTTTTTAAGTAGTTTACAGAGAGAAAAAGTCAGGTTATGCCTGACTTTTTTGTTTTATTTGTTCGGAATAGAAACAAGTATTCAAACCATGATGATACGTTTTTTGCTGCCGCTTTTTATTTGTGGAATGAGCAGTGGATTTGCTCAGACCATTTATCTGAAAGGAGGAGTGAATGTATCCAGTTTAGATTATCCCAGCGGAGTTACGGTATCCAGTTCATCGCAAACCGATTTTCATTTTGGGGTTGGTGTAGCAACAGAAATTGCCAATAAACTGGTCTTTCAGTTTGGTGCCGGGTATTCGCGTTTGGCCATCAATCCAGTTTCTACATCTGGATTTTTGCTTGGCTCTGCGGTTTTTAAATATCACCCGATCAAGGAATTTAATTTCCATATTGGACCTTATGGAGGTATTCTAATCTCTAAAGATCCTTCACCTGGAAGCATTTATGGAATTACACCGGGAGTTGAGTATTACTTTGCAAACAACATAGGTGTAGGAATTTCTTATCTCTACGGATTGGGAGAATCTGCAGCAAAAACCCGTGCTTTCCAATTTAGCTTCATCTATCGATTTAATAGCTTGCAATTAAAGAATGCTGGCTATTAAATACTAAGCAATCACTTCATCAAAAGCCTTCACAAAATTTTTCATCTCAGCCTCAGTTCCAATACTTACACGGCACCATTCTTTGCTTTGGTAATCCCAAATACGAATGAGGAATCCTTTCTCATCTAATTGAGAGAGAATTTTCTTGCCATCTTTAGGCGCGGGAAACAACACTACATTGGTCAACGATTTGCCATAACTTATTTTTTTCTGATCGAGATAATTCGTCAACACGTTCCGGGCAATCGCATTTTTCTCCCGCGTCAACTTCATGAAATCTTCATCGCCTAAGGTTGCTTTGGCAGCGGCAATAGCCGTTTGACTCGGAGAGATCGTGTCTCCATATTTCGCAATTTTTTGCAGCGTATCCGGATGTCCGATCACATACCCAATTCGCAAACCTGCTAAGCCATAAATTTTTGAGAAGGTTTTAGACACCACAATGTTGGGATTATTCTCCACCATGTTTACCATGGATTTTTGCTGTGCTGGTTCTAAAAATTCCAGATAAGCTTCATCGGCATACACCAATGTTTTTTTAGATGCCTCCTGGCAAAAGCCGCGCACGATCGAATCGCTCACAACTGTTCCTGTCGGATTGTTAGGATTACATGAAAAAACCAAACGCGTATCGCTCTTAATTGCAGCAGCGAGCGCCTCATAGTTGTGCTCCAGCTTATCATTCAAATCAACTTTGTCCCAGTTGGCTTTCATTTGCTGCGCGTAATTCATCAGCAACGGAAACGTTGGATAAGCCGACAACACGCGGCCTCCTTCCAATCCGTATGCAATGCCGGTTTGACAAAGCAACTCGCCACTTCCGGCACCCATCAACACATATTTTACATCCACGCCTTCCTTGGCAGCAATCAATTTTTTTAATTCTTCCAACTCATTAAATGCATATCGATTTCCTTGTGTCAAACTTTCGATCACCGCCTTTTTTGCTTTTTCAGAAGGACCGTATGGATTCTCATTTGAGTTCAGGCGAACCTTTTGATTCGCGCCCAATCCCAAATCGAAATACGCCCGCTCCGCTTCACTCATCGGTGCGGCCATCAAATGTTCTGTAAGCGATGAGGCAAGGGTTACACCGGCCGTCAGTGCAAGTGTAGACTTAAACCAATCTCTGCGGGAAAGTACTTTTTTCATAGTGAATGAAGTTTGTAGATCGAAGATAGCAACTTTCTAAGTTTAATCATGGATTATTTATTCAGAGAAGAACTCTCTTTTTTTGGCGGCCTCGCGGGCTTTCCGCTACAATCTGTGCGAGGCGCACAGGATTTTCGCTGCAATCCCTGGCCGAGCGGTACCTACCAAGTGCTTAGGGAATGATTCCCATCTTCCTCATCAAAAAAGTGGCATTGGCCTTTTGAGCAACACCTTTGTGAAGAGTATAATCGAAAGTAAGTTGATCGTTTTCTATTTTTCCTTCGAAGCAAGCGTTAGCAATCTGATTTGGATATTGTTGTTCCATGTCGCCCAGCGCAATATCATGCGTGGCAATCATCACCAAAGCAGGTTGCTGAATAAGTTGCTTGATAAGTTCGCGCGAACCGGTTTGTTTGTCAGTTGAGTTGGTGCCCTTTAAAATCTCATCGAGTAAAATGAGCATTCGATTTCCTTTTCGCAATTCGGTAATGATCGATTGCAAGCGATACAACTCTGCATAGAAATACGATTGATTCTCTTGCAACGAATCAGATGTGCGCATGCCGGTTCGTAGCGCGGCCAGCGGACTTCTCCATTTGCGTGCGCACACCGGAGATCCATTCAAGCCCAATACATAATTAACACCAACAGCGCGGAGGAAGGTACTCTTCCCTGCCATATTCGCTCCGGTAATCAACATCACACTAGCAGGTGTACCCAGATCAAACGTGTTAGCCACCCGAACCGCGGCTGGTAACAAGGGATGTGCAATTTCTTCACCGAGTATGGACAGTGACTCACTTGTTTCCGCGAAAGCGTAATGAGGATGATTATTATGCAACGTAGCAAAGGCCAGCAGCGAATCCCACTCAGCCAATGAGTCCATCCATTGCGGCAATTGAACCGCATATTGCGTGCGCCAACGCTCCAGCTGAATTACGTTATGAAAGTCAAGAAGAAAAAGTCCGTTGCCGAAAATACGCGCAATCAGATTCATGCGCGACTCCAGTGAATTTACTTTTTTGGAAAATGCGTCTACTTGCGTTGCGGCTTCCTGTGCCATGTGATGATGGAGCTTCATCCTTTCGCTGATGAACGATTCTTTTTTTACAAGCTCAAACAACTGTGCATAGTTTTCCAAAATCGTTTTATATCCCGCCAGTTTTCCTTGCAGCAACGATATCGGTTTGGAATACCGAGCCGCCAATCCCAACTGAAATATAAACAGAGCTAGAAAAACAGATTGATATGATGGATTAATAAAAGCCATCCCCAACGATAAGCAGGTAACAGTCGGTAATACCCATTTGATTATTTCGATCAGTCTGTATTCTAGGAAAAGATTTTTTTCTTTGAGCCAATCATAAAGTGAATTAAGATCTGCAATGCCTGAATCGATTTGTTGACCCGTTGCCCAGCATTGCTGGCGCAGCTCCAGTTTGGTAGCTAACTCGCGAATAGCTTCTTGTCGCGATTGAATGGTGACGGCATCGTAGTGCAAGTGTTTCAGATCAGTGGCTAACTTACTTTCACCTAATGGTGAAGCACAACGATTCAGGTATTGAAACAACGAACCATTGCCAAACAAATCCAAATCATGACTGTAAGGGTGAGTAGGATCTGTAAAACGAATACCATTTGAAAAATTTGAAAAACGATTGTGAATGGCTTCGGCTTCGTTGTGATTGAGCGTAACCATGCTGAGCAAAATCTTTCGTTGATTTTCTTTCTTCCACTGAACTTGTACGAGATAGAAAAACGCGATGATCAAAATTGGCAACGCAGCAAAGTAGAGTGGATCTTTAAATCCGAGGTAGCCTGCTCCGATTATAATCAGAGCTACAGCAACACGTATCCATGCGAGTGTGCGAATAGATCGATCACAAGCGCTTACTTCTAATCGAAATTGATCTGCGCGCTGTCGATAATGCGATTCAAAATCCATTGGGTCAAATAAAGCGCTCTACCAACTTCATCACTTGAAGCAAATACTCTTCATCTGTAGAATCGAAATCATTGAGTTGATCGCTGTCGACATCCAGAACAAGTGCTACTTCCTGATTTTTAAAAGCGGGCAATACGATTTCAGATTTGGAATCAGAACTGCAGGCAATGTGTCCGGGAAACTCGTCAACATTTGGCACGAGCATGACTTTCTTTTCTTTCCAAGAAGCTCCGCAAACACCTTTACCAAAAGAAATACGTGTGCAAGCAATCGGTCCCTGAAAAGGCCCGAGCACCAACTCATTATTTTTTACAATGTAAAATCCGACCCAGAAGAAATTAAAAGTTTGCCGTAAGGCAGCAGCAATGTTTGCCAGATTAGCAACGGCATCACTCTCGCCTGAAATTAATGCTTCAATTTGTGGAACTAATGATTTGTAGCGAGCTTCTTTGTTGGCTGCTGTATCGATGATCAGTTGTTCAGCCATCTTATAAATTGGTAGTTGGTGATGGAAGATCAGTGGCAGGAAGTGTGGTAGTGTCGACCGAATCAGTTGTTATTGATTCTTCTTGTTGTGGCACTTCTTTTTCTTTGAAGAAATTCTTCTGGAAAATCAGAATCGAAACTACGCCAATGAAAATCGAAGAGTCTGCAATGTTAAACACCGGACTGAAAAACAGAAATTCTTGTCCGCCTAAATAGGGCATCCACTCGGGCCAAGTAAAATTAGCTACCGGAAAAAAGAGCATGTCAATCACCTGACCATGAAACCATGGTGTGGGCGAATCGAGTGGCGCATTTCCTAAAAAAACACCATAAAAAATACTGTCAATTACATTGCCGACAGCGCCTCCTAAAATCAACGCCATGCAAACTAAAAAGCCGGGATGCGCTTTTCGTTGATTCATGCGAATCAGATAGAACCCAATTCCAAACATGGCAATGATCCGGAAGACAGTCAGTGCCAGTTTTCCAAATTCGCTGTCCCACTTAATGCCAAAGGCCATACCGGGATTGAGCAAGTAATGAAGCCGGAACCAGTCGCCAATTACATTTACTTCTTCGTGAAGACCCATGTATTTATGTACTAGCAGCTTGCTGGTTTGGTCAATGCAAATGATAATAAAGGCAATTAGGAAATATTTGTAGACTTTCATTACAGCTATTTTTGTAGGCTTACTTTTACTTTCAATCCAAACTCCTCTGCTCCGATAGCAATTGGAACTTCAACGGCCTCTGCTATTTGATCTTTAAACTCCAATTGCAGCGATTGTGTTTCGGTGCAGATGTAGTCTTTAAATTCTTTTAGCGCAGCGGTAACTAATTCATGCTGATTTTCTACTTCAATTGCTATTTTGTCGAGCACTTCCATGCCCATGTCTTTGCGTAGGTTTTGCACACGATTTACAAAGTCGCGGGCAATACCTTCGCGCTGCAATTCATCGGTGATGGTGATATCCAATGCCACAGTGATCCCTCCTTCAGCCGCAACCGCCCAACCCGGAATATCTTCAGAGCTGATCAGTACGTCTTCCAACACTAAATCAAAACCTCCTTTGCTCAGCTTTCCTGTTTTTTCAATGGAGGAAATGTCTTCTTTGCTGAAACCATTAATCACAGCCGACACTTCTTTCATTTTCGGACCGTATTGTTTTCCCAGCTTCGGTAAATTCGGCTTTACTTTTTTTACTAAGATATCGGAAGTGTCATCAATGTACTCAATGGATTTTATGTTCACCTCCGCTTTGATGATGGCCTCCACGCTGCGAACGCGCTGCGCAAATTTTTCATCTACAACCGGAAGCAATATTTTCTGAAGTGGTGTACGCACTTTGATTTTGCTATTCTTGCGAATGGAGTGTGTGAGCGAACAAATCCGTTGCGCATAGTCCATAGCAATTTCCAACTCAGCATCTTTTCGTTTGTTGTCTGCCTTTACCAACAACGTGTGGTGAATGGATTCGAATTGAAGTGGTGTGTTATTTTGTTTCGCTTTCGCGCGAATGGAGTCGGTTAAGTTTTTGTAGAGCCACTCGCTAAAGAACGGTGCGATCGGGGCCATCAATTGTGCTGTTACCATCAGACACTCGTACAATGTTTCGTAAGCTGCGCGTTTGTCTTCAGATAAAATTGGATCCTCCTTCGCTAAAGCTAAGGAGGACGAGCCCTCCTTCGCTAAAGCTAAGGAGGACGAGGGCTTGCCATCCGAAGCTTTAGCGGAGGATGGCTGCCAGAAACGCTTGCGGTTTAGGCGCACATACCAGTTCGAAACATGATCGTTTACAAACTCCTGAATAGCGCGTGCTGCCTTTGTGGGCTCGTAGTCTTCGTAGGCGGCTGTCACTTCAGCAATCAAAGATTGTTCTTTGGTGATAATCCATTTATCGAGCGGAGCGAGACGATCAAATGGCACGTTGTTCATTTCGTCTTTCACGAAGCCATCAATATTGGCATACATCGCGAAGAACGAATAGGTATTCATCAGTGTACCAAAAAATCTGCGTTGGGTTTCTTCAATGCCGGCTAAGTCAAACTTGAGGTTATCCCAGGGCGGAGCATTTTCAATCATGTACCAACGCACCGGATCGGCTCCGTATTTGCTGAGCGTAGTGTAAGGGTCAATGACATTGCCTTTGCGCTTGCTCATCTTCTCACCGTTCTTGTCAAGCACAAGGCCGGTAGAGATTACATTTTTAAAAGCAACACCACCATTGTTCACTTTTTTATTAACCGCTTTAATTTCATCGCTGCTTTCGCTGAGCAAAGTGGCGATGGCGTGGAGGGTGAAAAACCAACCACGTGTTTGGTCTACACCTTCTGAGATGTAATCGGCCGGATACGCATTTTCAAATACTTCTTTATTCTCGAATGGGTAATGCCACTGTGCATACGGCATTGCACCTGAGTCAAACCAAACATCGATGAGGTCAGTCTCGCGGTACATGGGTTGGCCGCTTTTACTTACCAACACAATCTCATCCACATACGGTCTATGTAAATCCGTTAGCGTTGGGTTTGTCAATTGCTTTTTGTCAATTGTCAATTTGCTGTTGGCTTTTTCAATTTCTTCCTGCAGCTGTGCAATAGAACCAATGCAAATTTCTTCGCGACCGTCTTTTGTCCGCCAAATAGGAAGCGGTGTTCCCCAATAACGTGAGCGCGACAAATTCCAATCTACCAGATTCTCGAGCCAGTTGCCAAATCGGCCTGTGCCCGTAGACTCCGGTTTCCAATTAATGGTTTTGTTCAATGCCACCATCTTATCTTTTAACGCGGTGGTTTTAATGAACCACGCATCGAGCGGATAATACAGCACGGGCTTGTCGGTGCGCCAACTGTGTGGATAGGTGTGCTCGTATTTTTCTACTTTAAACGCTTTGTTTTCTTCCTTCAAGATGATGGAGATGATCACATCCGTGTTTTTGTAATCGGGGTGCTTCTCGTCTTCATCCGTGTAATTCTTTACATAAAAATCATCCGCGCCAAGCGGCTTATGTGTTTTGATCTGATACTTCGTAACACCTACCTTCAGTTTCTCACCAATGGCGGTGATGAACTTTCCTTTCTTATCGACCGTGGGCAATTCATTACCAGCCTCGTCTTTGATCGTCATGGCAGGAACATTGTTTTGTTTTGCCACCCGAAAGTCATCCGCACCAAACGTAGGTGAGATGTGTACCACGCCAGTTCCATCTTCGGTAGTTACGAAATCGCCAGCGATGATTTGAAATGCGTTTTCAGCTTGATAGAATGGTTGAACGTACGGCATCAATTGCTCGTAGCGAAGACCGAGTAAATCTTTACCGGTAAGTTCTTTTACAATTTCAAACGGAATGGCTTTGTCTCCGGCTTTGTAATCAGCCAATTTCAATTCTTTGTTTTTCTCGGAGAAGTATTTGCCGACTAAATCTTTTGCGAGCACCACACTCACAGCCTTAAAAGTGTAAGGGTTAAAGGTGTGCACTTGAACATACTTAATCTTATCACCAACCGCCAATGCTGTATTTGATGGAAGTGTCCAAGGAGTGGTTGTCCAGGCTAACACACACACATCTTCATTTGCTGTGAAAATGTTTTTGAATTTCGCATCTTGAATTAATTTAAACTGCGCCACCACCGAAGTGTCTTTTACTTCTTTGTAGCAACCGGGTTGATTGAGTTCGTGTGAACTTAGTCCGGTACCATCCGAAGGTGAATAAGGTTGAATGGTGTATCCTTTGTACAACAAACCTTTGTCGTAGAATTTTTTCAAGATCCACCACAATGATTCAATGTATTCTTTTTCGTAGGTGATGTATGGATTTTTTAAGTCAACCCAGTAACCCATCTTGGTGGTCAGATCATCCCATTGATCTTTATACATCATCACCGTTTCGCGGCACTTCTTGTTATAATCTTCGATCGAGATTTTTTTACCGATATCATCTTTGGTGATGCCCAACATTTTCTCCACCTGCAACTCTACCGGCAACCCGTGTGTATCCCAGCCGCCTTTGCGCTTTACCTGGTAGCCCTGCAATGTTTTGAAACGACAGAAGATGTCTTTTACCGTACGCGCCATCACATGGTGAATGCCGGGCGTGCCGTTGGCCGAAGGAGGGCCTTCATAAAAGGTAAAGGTGGGGGCACCCTCGCGGTTGCTCACCGATTTTTCAAAAATCTGCTGCTCTTTCCAGAATTCCAGCATCTCGCTGGCAATGGTAGCATAGTTGAGTTCTTTGGTTTCTTTGTACTTGCTCACGGGTAACGAAAAATAGGGCGCAATTTAACAAAGAATCGTGGATTTGGAGCCTTAGAATGAAAAATGGGCTGGGCAAAAGCGCATACTAAGGATACATATTGTTTTCCCAAGTGAACAATTCACAAGAACCTGATTTCATTATTGTAAGAGTAATTTTTACAAAGAATCGCTGCCGAAAGTACAAAAAGTGTTTATTTAGGAACATGCACTGCTTTTTTAAGGACTCATTGTTGAAACTCTCCTTTTTGATAGTTTTGGTTACACCGGCTGTTTGCCCTCTAGGGGCGCAGCCTTCAGTTCTAACCTTAGAGCAATTGGCAGAGCTCACTCCAGAAAAAATAGATGGATATCGAACAGAGGAAAGTAACAAAGGCAGGATTTTGAAGATAGGTACGCTCTCGTATTCGATGATTGAGCGAACATTTGTGCATGGCAAAAAACAAATCAACATCATGCTGTTTGACTACAACAATGCTTCCATTATGTACAGACAGGCAACCCAAAAATGGAAAACAGCCGAGGGGCAGGAAACAGATTCTATGTTAGAAGATGCGTATGAATTAGAGAATCAACCGGGCTGGATGCAATTTGATAAAAACCACAACACATCGCAGATTACGTTGGGTATTCAAAATCGATTTTTTCTGGTGTTGAAGGGTGAAGGAATCTCTTTTAGTGATTTAGATAACATCGCAAAAATTTTTGACTTAGCACGTTTCCCTGCACAGGACGTGGCTATGAATGATGCCAAACATCGCTAAGCAGCTGATTAAAAACTGAAGACTACTCAGCCGCTCCCTTCCGATCGTGAATTTTGATCTTACTTAAATCAATGGCTTCGTCTTCTTCTTCACCGTAGAAACCCGGGTCGAAGTCATCGATTAACAACTTCTCAGCATTTCGTTTCTTCGGCTTATCAAATGTCATGATCAATGCGGGTAGCAAAATCAAGTTGGTGAACATGGAGATTACCAACGTGGTTGAAGTGAGAAGTCCCAAAGCAATAGTTCCGCCAAATGACGAGAAGGAGAATAAAATGAAACCTGCAAAAAGTACGATGGAGGTATAGATAATGCTCTTACCCGTTTCTAAAATACTTTCGCTCACGGATACCGGAACAAAGAATTCATTCGCCAGTTGCTCTTGTCGATACTTCGCTAAGAACCGAATCGAGTTATCAACGGAGATACCAAATGTAATACTGAAGATCAAGGCGGTACTCGGCTTTAAATCGATACCCAGATATCCCATGATGCCGGCTGTTATCATCATGGCAATCAGGTTGGGAATGAGCGAAATGATGATCATGCGAATGTCTGAAAACAGAATCGCCATCGAGAGTGTGATTAATATAAAAGCTAGAAGCAAACTTTCTTTCAGGTTGTTAATCAAAAATTTATTTCCCTTGATGAAAAGCTTCGTAGTCCCCGTTACATTGGTTTTAATATCGGTGCCTTCAAAAATTTGATTCATGCGTGGTTCAATCACGGTATGCACCAACGAGTCCAGCCTTTTTGAACCGATGTCGGCAATTTGCATAGAGATGCGCATGCGAGTGAAAGTAGAATCGACAAATGATTTGAGCAAACCGCTATTGTCGG
This sequence comes from Cyclobacteriaceae bacterium, assembly GCA_013140555.1. Classification (GTDB taxonomy): domain Bacteria; phylum Bacteroidota; class Bacteroidia; order Cytophagales; family Cyclobacteriaceae; genus ELB16-189. The sequence continues at coordinate 11,569 of JABFSO010000137.1, forward strand.
TTTGACCTTTCATGTAGCGTAAGATATATCCGCTCTCGGCTTTGCTGGGTAATGAATACTTTTTCGGATTGTAATTGTAAAATGCCTGCTTGGAAGCCTTCACCAAACTTACCACCGAGATGGGGCGCGAAACCACCGAAATCGAATCGATGAAGCTTTCAAACTCTTCGATCTTTTCTAAATTTTTGATGTTGAGCACGCCTCTGCGCTTTCCCGTGTTCACTTCTATTTCCAGAGGCATAATGCCGCTGAAGTTGGCTTCAAAAAAATTTAAGTCTTTCCGAATCTGGCTTCCTTCCGGCACATCATCCATCATATAC
>JABFSO010000141.1 GCA_013140555.1 Cyclobacteriaceae bacterium
GCGAACCAATCTTGATTTCTTTACCGCTGGTGGCACCAAAAAAATTATCACCATCACATCTACCATTTCAGGAGAGGGTAAATCATTTCTGGCTTCTAATCTGGGTGGCGTTATTGCCATGTCGAGAAAGAAAACCATTTTGCTGGATTTGGATATGCGGAAGCAGAAAAGTGCTAGCCATTTCGCCACATTCGATCATTCGAAAGGAATCAGCACGGTGTTGATCAAGAAAAACACGTGGCAAGAGTGTGTGCAACAAACGGAATTAGAGAATCTCTATTTTCTTCCTTCCGGTCCGCACCCACCCAATCCATCTGAGTTGTTATTGAATGGTGAGTTTACCGAACTTTTGGATGAACTGAAGAGAGAGTTTGATTACATCGTAATCGATACACCGCCTGTAGGCTTAGTAACAGATGGCATCATGGCCATGCGGAAATCTGATTTATCGATTTATGTAGTGCGCGCCAATTATTCGAAGCGTGAGTTTTTGAATAACATCAATCGCATTCAAACTATTCACAAAGTATCTGGTTTGGCGGTCGTATTGAATGCGCTCGTTACGAGCAGTAAGGCGTATGGCTATGGCTATTATGAAGACAAAACGGCTCCCAAAGGTTGGCGCAGTTTGCTCAACTTCTTTTAAGCAATGCCATGTTTTCAATCTTTAAAAGGAATTCAACAGAACAACTTCCCTCACTGCATTGCGATATTCACTCACATCTGCTGGCTGGAATTGATGATGGTGCCAAAAATTGGGATGATGCTCTTGCCATTATTCTGGAATTAAAAAAATGTGGCATTACTAAACTAATCACTACACCACACATCATGAGCGATGTTTACCGGAACACACCGGAAATCATCCATGAAAACTTGCGCATGCTTAAAGAGCTGCTGGCAGAACAAAAAATAGAAATTGAAATTGAAGCTGCAGCCGAATACTATCTTGACGAACATCTTTACCGGCAGGTATTGGATAAACAACGCTTGTTGACATTTGGTAATAATTATTTGCTTTTCGAAACTAATTTTCTGAGCGAACCTTACTTTCTAAAGGATTTTATTTTTCATGCCTCTACACAAGGTTATCAACTAGTGTTGGCTCACCCTGAGCGGTATGGATACATGACTTTGAGTAAGGCAGAAGATCTGAAAAACCGTGGTGTATTACTTCAACTCAATACCATATCATTGAACGCTTTCTATTCGAGACCCATTCAAAAAATGGCGCAACAACTAATCGACAAGGAATGGATTAACTTTTTAGGAAGCGATTGCCACAACATGCTTCAGGCTGCAGAATTAGCTAAAACAATGAAGCAAAAATATTATCAGAAAGCTTTAGCGTTACCGCTTCTTAATCGCACACTCTGATGGTAGTAATAACAGGCGCCACCGGACTATTAGGAAGATCTATCCTTGAGAAATTTTCGAATGAAGCAATTGACGTGATTGCTTTTCACCGGCATTCAAGCGTTCGACCTGCTGTAGAAAACACGAGCAAAGTTCGTTGGGTAGAATGCGATGTGCTCGACATTCATTCATTGACTGAACATATTCCTATAGGTGCTACAGTAATCCATGCGGCCGCACACGTATCGTTTCATACCGGTGAACGCGACAAACTTTTTAAAACTAATGTAGAAGGCACCACCAATATCGTAAATGTGTGCCTCACTAATCAAGCGCGATTGATTCATATTAGCTCAGTAGCTGCACTTGGTAGACAAAAATCAATTCAGGAGGTGGATGAAACGGCTACTTGGGTAGAAAGTCCGCTCAACTCTTCGTACGGAGAATCAAAACACTTGGCCGAGTTAGAAGTTTATCGGGGAATTGAAGAAGGATTGAAGGCAACGATTGTTTGTCCATCGTTTATTTTGGCGGCAACTAATTGGGATCAAAGCAGTGCACAAATTTTTAAGTACGTTTGGCATGAGCGCAAATTTTATAGTGGCGGATTTGCCAACTATGTAGATGTGCGCGATGTGGTGCAAATCATTTCCAAAATATTTCAACAGCCTGAGCAACATGATGGCGAGCGATACATTGCGAGTGCAGGCGCAATCAGCTATCAGCAGTTGTTTACAAAAATTGCGCACTATCTTGGAAAGCGAGCACCTTCCATCAAAATTAGTGATGGCTTGTTACACACGATTGCACGACTGGAGGAGATTCGCTGTTTTCTTTTGGGAAGTATCCCATTAATTACGCGCGAATCCGTAAAATCTGCCGGAGAAAAATTTACTTATTCGAACAAAAAGTCGATTATATCTTTCAAAATGGAGTATCATTCGTTGGAAGAAACCCTTCAAATGTGCTGCGAACACTACTTACGTGCTTATAGCACAAAGAAATAAGAATCACAAACTTGCCCTGCATTTTTTATTCTCAGAACTTTGTCGAAAAAGGAGGCGTTCGTTTTTTCTACGCCATTTTTTTTCTACATTAGAAAAACCTTTCATGCAATGAGCCACGAATTCAGAAAGAGGGAGGAAGAGGAGGAGTTGATCAAACGCTATGAAGAAAATCTTCGGGCTAATTCACTCGGTTTTTTTGACATCGATGCCTATGAGGTGATTATTGATCACTACATGGAAAAATTGAAGTTTAAAAAAGCGCTCGCAGCTGTTAATCATGCCATGGAGCAATATCCATTCAGCACTGGTTTAATTTCAATCAAAGCGCAGGTACTTTCCAACTTGGAGCAATACGAAGAAGCGCTTGAACTGTTAGAAAAAGCGCGCAATCTTCATCCGATGGATATTGAAATTTATTTGTCCATTGGTTCCATTTTATCACTGCAAGCCAAGTATGAAGAAGCCATTGCACTCTATGATGAGATTCTGAGCTTTGCCAACGATGAGAAAGACGACATCTATTACAACATTGGTCTTGCGTACCAAAGCATGGAGAATTATGACAAAGCGATTGAGGCTTACAAAAAATCCATCGAAGAAAATATCAACCACGAAGGTTCTCTTTACGAACTCGCGTTTTGTTTAGATGTAGTTGGGCAACTGGAAAACAGTTTAGCTTACTACAAAAAGTTTATTGCTGAAGATCCTTACTCTTCAGCAGCGTGGTATAACCTTGGAATTGTTTGCAATAAATTAGAAAAGTACGATGAAGCAATTGATGCCTATGGATACGCATTAGCCATCGATGAGAATTTTGCTTCAGCTCATTTCAACATGGGCAATTCGCTGGTGAATTTGGAACGTTATCAGGAAGCATTGGAATCGTTCAACAAAACAATTGAAATTGAAGGCCCCAGCCCGGAAGTATATT
>JABFSO010000351.1 GCA_013140555.1 Cyclobacteriaceae bacterium
GCCTATTACTTCCATTCATGGAGATTTGGTGGGCGAAACCAATTTAAATTTCAATGCAGATTATAATCAGGAAGTTGATGTTTTGTTTTTGTGCCTGAGTCACGGAGAAAGCAAAAAGTTGTTGAGTGAAGCTACGTTTCATGAAACAACTCACATCATCGATTTAGGAAATGATTTTCGTTTGGGCGATTCGGTTTATGGAAGAGAGTTTGTTTATGGATTACCAGAGTTTCAACGCGAAAAAATTACAAGTGCTAAAAACATTGCCAACCCCGGCTGCTTTGCTACCGCGATTCAATTGGGATTGTTGCCATTGGCGAAAGCTGGTTTGTTAAAGTCAGTACACACCACCGGTATAACGGGTTCTACTGGTGCCGGACAAAAATTACAAGACACCACGCACTTTACCTGGCGGGCGAATAACATCTCGCCCTACAAAACACTCACGCATCAACACCTTGGAGAAATTCAACAGACGCTGCGCGCGTTGCAACCAGCATTTGCGGACAGTGTCCACTTCATTCCCTGGCGCGGTGATTTTACGAGAGGCATTTTTGTGACATCGGTGCTGGAATCAAACCTGAGTTTGGCAGAGGCCAATCAACTTTACAAAGATTTCTACACCTCGCATCCCTTCACGCATGTAGCGGAGAGCATGATCGATATGAAGCAGGTAGTGAATACCAACAAATGCCTTTTGTATTTGGAAAAAGTAGGCAACCAACTGGTCATTCACTCTGCCATCGATAATCTCGTAAAAGGCGCCAGCGGGCAAGCCATTCAAAACATGAATTTGATTTTTGGATTCGATGAAACACTCGGGTTGAAACTGAAGCCGATCGTTTTTTAAAAACACATTTAAACAAAACAGAACTTGAAACTATTTGACGTATATCCACTCTTTCCCATTGAACCTGTTAAGGCGCAAGGCTCTTGGTTGTGGGATAAAGAAGGCAAAAAATATCTTGATCTATACGGTGGCCATGCTGTCATCTCCATCGGGCACAACCATCCGCATTTTGTAGAAGCACTGAAATCGCAGTTGGACAAAATCAGTTTTTACTCCAACAGCATAAAAAATGAATTGCAAGAAAAACTAGCGGATCATCTAGGCAGACTGAGTGGCTATCCCAATCACCAATTGTTTCTGTGCAACTCCGGTGCCGAAGCCAATGAAAACGCATTGAAGCTCGCTTCGTTTGTTACAGGCCGTAAAAAAGTAATCTCCTTTAAAAAAGCATTTCACGGAAGAACATCAGGAGCGGTTGCCGCCACCGACAATCCGAAGATTGTTGCTCCTTTCAATGCCGATCATGCGATTACATTTTTACCTTTCAACGATGCTGATACATTTACGAAAGCTATCAACAACGAAGTAGCTGCGGTCATCATCGAAGGCATACAGGGAGTTGGAGGAATCCATGTTCCCACCAATGAATTTTTACAACTGCTTTCCAAAAAATGTAAGGAAGTCGGTGCCTTGTTAATCTTAGACGAAGTACAATCCGGCTACGGTCGTACCGGAAAATTCTTTGCGCATCAGTTTGCCGGCATCGAAGCCGATTTGATTACTATCGCGAAAGGAATGGGTAATGGATTTCCTGTGGGTGGTGTGTTGATTCATCCTTCCATTCAATCTTGGAGTGGCATGTTGGGCACTACCTTTGGCGGAAACTATCTGGCCTGCGCTGCATCATTGGCAGTGCTGGAAGTAATAGAAAAAGAAAATCTGATGGCGAAGGCTCAGCAATTAGGTGAGCAACTGATCACACAACTTAAATCGATGGACCCGATTTTAGATGTACGCGGTCAAGGTTTGATGATTGGTTTTGATTTACCCGATGCATTGGCTTCACTCCGAAAAGAACTGCTTTTCAAACATCACATCTTTACAGGAGAAGCAAAACCCAATACGGTGCGCTTGTTGCCATCGCTTGCCATTTCACAGTCAGAGATTGATTTATTTTTAGATGCACTTGCTCAAGAACTTAAACCCGTTTCTGTAGGATGAAGAAATTTCTATCATGCCACGATGCTGGCGACTTTCAATCGTTGATTGCGCAAGCATTGGAATTCAAAAAAAATCCATTGAAGTCTGTTCATTTAGGACAGGGGAAGCGAATGGGTTTATTGTTTTTAAATCCCAGCATGCGCACACGACTGAGTACGGAAATCGCAGCGAAAAATTTGGGCATGGATGTGATCGTTTTTAATGTGGGCCAGGATGGATGGGCGTTTGAATTTGAAGACGAAGCGATCATGAGTGGAACTACCGTAGAGCACGTGAAAGATGCTGCTCCTATCTTAGGAAAATATTTTGATGTGCTCGGCATTCGCACGTTTCCTTCGCTGAAAAACAAACAAGACGACTACAGCGAATTGTATATCAATCAGTTTATCAAATATGCAGGAGTGCCCGTGGTAAGTTTAGAAAGCGCTACCCTCCACCCCTTGCAAAGTCTGGCGGATCTCATCACCATCAACGAAAACTATACCGAGAAACGCAAACCCAAAATTGTGTTGACCTGGGCACCACATGTAAAAGCTTTGCCTCAATGCGTGGCCAACAGTTTTTCGCAATGGATTAATGCTTGGGGCGGGGCGGATTTTACGATCGCTCATCCCGAAGATTATGAATTAGATCCGCAGTTTACGAATGGAGCTACCATCACACATAATCAGGATGAAGCTTTGCGCGATGCGGATTTTATTTACGTGAAGAATTGGAGTACCTACCAAGACTACGGCAAAATTTATTGCAACGATCCGGAGTGGATGTTGACCACTGAAAAAATCGCCACTACACGCAATGCTAAAGTGATGCATTGTTTGCCGGTGCGGAGAAATGTCGAGTTGAGCGATGAAATCCTCGACAGCACTTCAAGCATTGTAACCCAACAAGCGGTGAATCGAATTTGGGCGGCACAAGCGGTGCTGGCGGAACTATTGAAAAAGTAATTACTAAGTATGAATAAATTGTACGTTATCAAGATTGGAGGCAATGTGTTGGATGATGAAAAGTCGTTGCAACATTTTCTGAAAGATTTTGCTTCCATTCAGGCACCGAAAATTCTCATTCACGGAGGCGGAAAGATTGCGACCAAGTTAGGTGAACAGTTAGGCATTAAGAGCAATTATATTAAAGGTAGGCGAATTACCGATGCACCCACGCTTGATCTCGTGACAATGGTGTATGGCGGCTTAGTGAACAAACAGATTGTAGCGCAATTGCAGGCACATCATTGCAATGCGATTGGCTTGACCGGTGCCGATGGAAACCTGATCAAAGCCACCAAGCGTCTTGTGGGTGAAGTTGATTTTGGTTTTGTGGGTGACATTACACCGGATAGCGTAAACTCCACATTGCTTTATTTTTTACTTAAGCAAAATGTCATTCCTGTATTCGCACCGCTTACCCATGCGAATGGATCGATGCTCAATACCAATGCCGATACCATTGCTTCGGTTCTGGCCATTGCTTTAAGTAAACACTTCGATACGCGCCTCATTTTCTGCTTTGAAAAAACAGGCGTGCTGGCCGATGTTACGAAAGAAGATTCGGTTATCACTTCATTGAACAGATCATCTTATGAAGAACTATTGAAGAAAGGCGCTTTTCATGATGGCATTTTACCCAAACTGGAAAATGCATTTCAGGCCATTCAATCCGGTGTGAAAGAAGTTCTGATTGGTGAACATACACACTTGATTGCAAACACGGGCTACGAAACCAAAGGCACACTAATTACACTGTAGTGAAAGAACACCTCGCCCCTATTGCGATCGACCTGCTACAACAGTTGATCAGTATTCCTTCTTTCAGCAAAGAAGAAGATAAAACAGCCGGCTTGCTGATGGGCTTCTTCAGTTACCACGGCATGAAGGCTGAGCGAAAAGGAAACAATGTTTGGGCTGTGAATCGATTCTTCGATAAAGCGAAGCCCACCATTTTGCTCAACTCCCACCACGACACTGTGAAACCCAATCCCGGTTACACGCGCGATCCATTTGCCGGAGTCATCGAGAATGGAAAACTGTTTGGTTTGGGTAGCAACGATGCAGGCGGTCCGCTTGTCTCGTTGATTACAACCTTTTTCTATTTCTACGATCGTCCCAATCTTCCTTACAACTTGGTTATAGCAGCTACAGCCGAAGAAGAAATCTCCGGCACGGGTGGCGTTGAAATGATATGGAATGATCTGCCAACGATCGATTTTGCCATTGTGGGCGAACCCACACTTACACAAATGGCACGTGCCGAGAAAGGATTGTTGGTGTTGGATTGTGTGAGCGAAGGCAAAGCCGGACACGCTGCTCGTGAAGAAGGTGTGAATGCTATTTATGCTGCACTCGAAGACATCCAGTGGTTTCGCACGTATGAGTTTCCAAAAATTTCAGAAACACTGGGCAAAGTGAAAATGAGTGTTACGGTGATTCATGCGGGACAAGCACATAATCAGGTGCCACCGGAATGCAAGTTTACGGTGGACATTCGTGCAACAGATTGTTACTCGTTGGAAGAAATATTAGAGACCGTTCAACAACATGTACGTTGTCAGGTAACGCCACGCTCGTTGCGTTTGCGTCCATCCGGAATAGCCAATGATCACCCGTTGATGAAAGTTGCGGAGAAATTGAAAATTCAAACCTACGGCTCTCCTACTACTTCCGATCAGGCGTTGATACCAGTGCCTTCCATCAAAATGGGTCCTGGTGATTCAGCCAGGTCGCACAGTGCGGATGAGTTTATCTATGTTGATGAAATTGAAAAAGGTATTGAATCGTATATAGCCGTACTCGATTGTTTGATGAAACCCGCCTGATTTCTTTGTGCCTTTGAGCCTTTGTGGCTAAAAAGCATATAGGCCACGAAGACACGAAATCACAAAGATGCTAATGGGAAAATAAAGAAGTTAACGATTGAAGATATCTGGAACACAAAAACTAGAAACCAGTAACCTGAAACACCCATGAACCAACGCGTAAAGATCACCAACACTGAAATTCTTTCAAATAACTGGTATACGCTGAAGAAAGTAACTTTCGACTATCAACACCAAAACGGTACTTGGATTCAACAAAGCAGAGAGGCGTATGATCGAGGTAACGGAGCAACAATATTACTCTACAATCTCAATCAAAAGACTATTCTCCTCACCGAGCAGTTCAGGCTGCCCACTTATATCAATGGCAATGCCACCGGTATGTTGCTGGAAGCGTGTGCAGGGTTATTGGATTTAGATAATCCGGAAGATTGTATTCGCAGAGAGACGGAAGAAGAAACCGGTTACCAGATTAAAGAAATCAAGAAGATATTTGAAGCGTATATGTCGCCCGGGTCGGTGACAGAAATTTTGCATTTCTTTGTAGCAGAATACTTGCCTTCGATGAAAGTATCATCAGGTGGTGGCGTAGACGTTCATGAAGATATTACGGTGATCGAGTTACCTTTCGCGAAAGCGGTTGACATGGTAGCTTCGGGGGAAATTCGTGATGGCAAAACCATTCTTTTGATTCAGTATCTTCAAATCAATTTTCCTTTACTCATAAAATAATACAATGAAGCTTTGGCAAAAAAATACAGATTCCAGCAAGGAAGTGACCCGCTTTACGGTGGGCAAAGACCGCGAAATGGATCTTTACCTGGCATCATTCGATGTGCTGGGTTCACTTGCACACATTCGCATGCTAGAGTCCATTCATCTTTTAACTAAGGAAGAATTGGATTTACTTTCTGCCGAACTTAAAAATATCTACGCTCAAATCTTGCAAGGTGATTTTAAAATGGAAGAAGCCGTAGAAGACATTCACTCGCAAGTGGAGTGGATGCTGACGAAAAAACTGGGGGATGTCGGTAAGAAAATTCATAGCGGGCGCTCCCGCAATGACCAGGTGTTGGTCGATGTGAAGTTATTTTTACGGAGTGAAATTTTAGAGTTAGCACCTCAAATTCAGCGTGTTTTTCAATTGCTTCTTAGCAAGAGTGCTCAATTCAAAGATCATTTGTTGCCGGGCTACACCCATTTACAACTAGCGATGCCATCTTCATTTGGTTTGTGGTTGGGCGCTTACGCGGAAAGTTTATCAGATGACTTGATCACCTTGGAAGCCGCGTATCGAGTGGTGAACAAAAATCCACTGGGTTCGGCTGCCGGTTATGGATCATCGTTTCCGCTCAATCGCACACTCACCACACAGTTGCTAGGCTTTGATGATCTGAATTATAATGTAGTGTACGCGCAGATGGGGCGCGGCAAAGCCGAACGTATCGTAGCGCAAGCCATTAGCAATGTTGCAGCTACCATTGGAAAATTGGCGATGGATGCGTGTTTGTATCTCAATCAGAATTTCGGATTCATCAGCTTCCCTGAAAACCTAACTACCGGATCGAGCATCATGCCTCACAAAAAAAATCCGGATGTGTTTGAGTTGATTCGGGCGAAGTGTAACGGGCTGATGAGCTTGCCCAATGAAATTGCCATGCTCACCACCAACCTACCTTCCGGCTATCACCGTGATTTGCAATTGCTCAAAGAAAAACTCTTTCCGGCTTTGCAAACCCTTCGCGATTGTCTAGAGATGACACACTTGATGATTTCGCATTTGCAAGTGCAAGAAAACATCCTAAATGACGAAAAGTACCGTTACCTCTTCAGTGTGGAAGAAGTGAACAAGTTGGTATTAAGCGGTGTCCCTTTCCGCGATGCGTATAAAAAAATTGGCAGTGATATTGAGGATGGCACCTTCACTTATTCTACTGCCATTCATCACACGCATGAAGGAAGTATTGGAAATTTGTGCCATGATGAAATCGAAAAAAGTTTTCAAAATACCTATGCGAAGTTCAATTTAGAGCAGGTAGAAAATGCGATTGCGGAGTTACTGAGATAAGTAACTCAAGTTGATATAAGATTCCTCGTACCTCGGAAAGACAGATAAGATCTAATCAATGAATACGATCTGACCTTGGAGCAAGGTTCGCCATAATCTCTCCTTCCTGCCGTAACAGTTCGCGCCATCTGGATTCTACTTTTTCCGGATCACAATATTCTTTGGCTAAAGCCAAAAAGTTCTTATAGTGCCCTGCTTCGGATACCATCAGTTCATAATAGAATTTACTGAGTTCTTCATCGCCAATTTCTTTCCATAACAATCGGAAGCGTTCGCAACTGCGCGCTTCAATCAACGCACAAATCAATAACTTTTCCAACAACTGCTGCTCCCGATTGCCACCTTTACGAATTGCCTTATTTAACTCTTCAACGTATTCGTCTTTACGTTGGAAGCCCAATCGGTATCCACGCTTTTTCAACTCTTCCAATACGCGCTCAAAGTGCGCCCATTCCTCCGCTACTACAGGCGTTAGTACCTCCACTAATTTTTCCTTATCCGGAAATTGAAGGATAAGAGATATACAAGCCGAGGCTGCTTTCTGTTCACAATAAGCATGATCAACTAAAATATCTTCGATGTGTAGCTCCGCTATGTTAACCCATCGCGGATCTGTAGGCAGCGTAAGTCCCAGCACGTGCTTCTCCATACGTCAATCAAATAGAGGAATCTCAAAACCAAAATCAATGACATTACCAACTCCGGGATAACCATAGGTCAGTAAATATCCGGTGCCCGTAAATGCCTGTGCAGCATTGTGGTATTTTAAGAACAATCTGCCTTGCTTAATGCGCGCATTCATAAATACATCCGTCACCGGAAAGCCTTTGAGAGTTTGTGTATTCTGTAAATAATACGATTGAACGTCCGGTGCATAACCATACGCTTTGTAATCGGATTTGTAGTTCACGTCCACACCCAATTCCAGTTGCAATGCTTTCTTAAAGAAAAATCCCTGATAAGCCAATTGAGCGTTGACAAACAATTCAGGGATGCGAATGATATCATCATCGTTCTTCCACAACTGTGTGTAGATTGCCTGTGTTGAAATCTTAAAGTTTCGCAAGAATCGAAGTGACAGTCGCACTTCCGGTGAGAAAATCTGCTGATTACCGGCAGATTGTTTGGAAATGATTCCTTCTTTAAACTCTGTAAAATAAATGGAGTTACTCAGAATCGTATAAGTTACACCCGGACTAAATGTAAACGCACGTGTATTTACTTTGATAAAACCATTCAACTGATTAGAAAATGTGTTCTCGAAATTGTTTCTCCAATAATTATGGCTTCCGCGATAAGCGCGTTGTAAATAGCCCGGTTTAGCCAATGAACTAATCACACCCGCATCCAACCAAGGGGTTGAGAGAGTTCCTTCGATCTTATAATTTCCGTCCAGCAATAATTCAGCTGCACCTCGCAATTCATTGAGCGAATCAAATCGTAATGCCATACGTCCACCCACATAGTGTTCTACTAAATTGGAGTTAACCCGTGGATCGAAATCCTGTAAATTTGGAATCGTATTGTTCACCGTGCGCAACTTGTAATAGAAATTGTAAAACAAGAATGCCGCATTGCCTTTCACGCCCATCTCATTTTGAAATGCTGTGAAGGTAGCTTCATCAGCTGCCGTGCCTGCTATGATGGTTTGTTTAAAATACCCTGATTGAAGATCGGACGTCTCCATCCTAAAGAAATTAGAGCGTGTTAGGTAATCCAGCGTTTGGTAAATCTGAAATGGCTTCGCCAACTGATAGCGATGATGAAAGTGCAAATTATGTCGTAAATCTTCCGATTCTGCTGTGGTCAAATTAGGTAATGCATTCGCATCGAAAAAGGATGCAAAGGTACTTTTGGTAGGTAGCGCCACGCCTCCGTTTTCTTTGATGCGATGACGAATTCTTCTATAGTTAAATGCGAGAAAGTACTTTTCTTTTTTGGATCGATAGGTTGTAAATAAATCATAGTAGTGACTCACTGTTTGGCGATCGGCAAACTTTCGTTGAATCTGCTTGTCGGCCAAGATAGGGCGATAGTTAAAACCAAAATTCCATCGCGCATTGATGTTTCGGGTAAACTCGATGTGGGTAGTAGCGCGTCCATTACCTGCCCATACTACATACAAACGTGTGAACGGTGATTTGGTATCGTAGTAGCGAGGTTCTTTCGTATCGAAATAAGTATCATAAGCCGTGAAACCCGGACTAGCTCCAATCTGCGTGGAGACAATTGGATAAATCGGATTCATAGCAGTACCAATGTTTCCCAAATCCTGATACTTGTTTTCTAATTTCTGCATGGGTGTCCATTGATGGAAATTATGAATGCTCGTATCGAGCGGTTGAAAATTCTTCTTGTTAAAAAACAACTCTCCTTCTGTAGTCCATAGCGAAGTTTTAGGACCATAAACATTTTTAGACGAGTCGTTGATGATTTTTGAATACATCCGTTTCTTAGGCTGATCGGACTGCGCTTTCGGAAGCGGCTTCAGCGCTTTTCGCTTTTGCTGAACGGAATCTTTCTTCACTTGCGCCAACACAGGCGCAGTCAGCAACAGCGCGAAGGAGAGAAAAAGAAAGGGCTTTTTGAAAATCACGCGCAAAAGTAGCAATTGTTATTCTTCTAATGGATTTTGTTTCAATTCGGCCAATCGGGTTTCTACCAACCGAACTATCATATCATCAAATTCCGAACCACTTTTAATGAAAGCTGTCTGAATGGGGAGATAAAACCAAATAGATGGCTTCAATTGCGATTGAAATTGCGGTGCGATCAGTTTCACCATATCCTTTTCAGTCGTCAAAATAGAAACTTCGTCATTGGCGCTGGCATAGGTTTGGATGGATTCAATATCGGCCAATGTGTAATCGTGATGATCGCCAAATTGAAAATGTTTAACCAATTGATAATTTGCAGACACATGTCGTTGCAAATACGAACTAGTTGCAATGCCTGTCACTAAAATAATTCGCTTCGCAATGGTATTTCCATTTTGAAATGGTTGTGGCTGCATGTAGGTAAGTCCACTGAAAAACACCGGCTTATCGCCTGCGTATTTTTGTACTTCTTCTTCTTTTAGCTCTTGCTCAGGCGAACATTTGGTCATGATAATGGCATCAGCTCGCTTAGCACCCGTTCTGCTCTCGCGCAAGCGACCCATTGGCAACAAGTGGTCATCATAGAATGGCTTGCTGGCATCGGTTAACAAAATAGAAAACTGCGGCACCACCGTGCGATGTTGAAACGCATCGTCTAGCAAAATAACTTGAGGCTCTTTCGGTTCATTGAGCAACGTAGGAATTGCCAATGCGCGCTCCTCACCTACGGCCACCATCACCTCGTTGCCAAACTTCCGGTAATATTGGTAAGGCTCATCGCCCAAAGTGGTTGCATCGTCCGCATCGGTAGCCAATCGAAATCCTTTCGTCTTTCGGCCGTAGCCGCGACTAAGGATAGCCACCGAATAACGGTCTTTCAATAAACGCACCAGGTATTCTATCATTGGGGTTTTGCCCGAGCCGCCTACATTTAAGTTGCCCACGCTGATGATGACAGTCTGAAACGAAAAGGAAGGCTTGTGCCCGATGTCGTACAGATAGTTGCGCAGGCGAGTAGCCAAATTATAAAGCACGGCCAACGGCCAGAGTAATACTTTTAAAAGAGACATAAGCAGTGCCGCATTCTTTCGCTAATTTTAAAATTCAAAAATAAGCAAACAATGGCAACGACCACGATAAAAGAAGTAGCCAACTTTTTAGAAACCATCGCCCCAAGGGCCTATCAGGAAAGTTATGATAACAGTGGCCTGCTGACAGGCGAACCCAATGCGGTGGTCAAGGGCATCTTGGTGAGCCTCGACTGCACGGAAGCCGTTGTAGACGAAGCCATTGCTAAAAATTGCAACCTGGTTGTGGCACATCACCCGATCATCTTCAAAGGACTGAAGAAGTTGACAGGCCAAAACTACATTGAGCGCACCATCATCAAAGCCATTAAAAATGATATTGCCATTTATGCCATTCATACCAATCTGGATAATGTGATGGCGGGTGTGAACAAGCGAATTGCGGAAAAGATCGGGTTAACCAAATGCAGTATTCTACAGCCAAAAGCCAATACCTTAATGAAGTTGACGACTTTCGTTCCACCGGAAGCCAAAGATCAGGTGTTGAGTGCTTTACACAACAGCGGTGCCGGGCAAATTGGTGCATACAAGAATTGCAGTTTTGAAGTGATTGGAGAAGGAACCTTTCAACCTAATGAACACGCCAACCCGACTATTGGCACACCAGGCAAAAAAGAAACGGTGCGCGAAGCTCGGATCGAAGTAATTTTTCCGGAGCACCTCAAAAGCAAAATTTTGAATGCATTAAAGACAACACATCCCTATGAAGAAGTGGCCTACTACCTCCACCGTCTCGAAAACGAAAATCAGGAGGTGGGCGCAGGTATGGTGGGCATGCTGCTGGAGCCCATGGAACTAATCGACTTCTTACAGGGTTTGAAAGTACGCATGAACATTTCCACCATCCGCTACACCGCCCCGATCGGCAGAAAAATTCAACGGGTGGCGGTATGTGGCGGTTCGGGAAGTTTTTTATTGCCTACAGCCATAGCCGCACAGGCAGATGTATACGTGTCTGCCGATTTTAAATACCACGAATTCTTTGATGCCGAAGGTAAAATTGTGATTGCCGACATTGGCCATTTTGAAAGCGAACAATTCACAAAAGACCTGCTTTCGGAGGTTTTAAGGGAAAAATTTACTACGTTTGCAACCACTTTTTCAACGACTAACACAAATCCAATAAGCTATTTATAAGTAATGGAAAATCAGACAGTTACACAAAAACTTGAAGCGCTTGTAAAACTTCAATCTATCGATTCAAAACTAGACGAACTTAAAAAACTGAGAGGCGACCTTCCCGATGAAGTTCAGGATTT
>JABFSO010000280.1 GCA_013140555.1 Cyclobacteriaceae bacterium
TCCAGATACAAAGCATTTTTACAACCCAATTTCTGAAAGTAACTGGCAAAGTCATATAGATTGATGGGGTTCTTGGACATGGCAAACACAATTTTGTTATCAGGCAGAATACCTACACCATTGCGAATGTTTAGATTTTTAGAACCTTGTCGGAATGCGGAGTGGATTTGTCCATCGATAACCAGCATTGGTCCCGATTGGGTGGCATAGCGAATCGAAGTGTGCTCTTTAAATTCAGTTGTTTGGCAGACAACCGGAACGTGATCATCGGTGAGATAAAACACGCCATTGGGTTTTAGGTAAAAGTTGCCTTGGCCACTCGCAGTATCCAATTTTGTCAGTTTGACTTTATTTTGAATGAATAATCCGTGCGGTGAATAATCACTATCAAACATACCGCCATTCGTTGCAAAAAGGAGTTTTGCATTTTTGCTTTCTACAAAATTCTTCAGGTTTTGAATGCTCTTAACTATCTGACCGGCATCGTCCTTCCAGAATAATTGTACGTGTTGTGTTTTCGGGTCAACCGTGTAAGTCACCATTTCGGCTTCGGGCAGAGTTTGGATAAACGTAAAGGCGCATAAGCCAACAGCCAATAAAAATGTAGCGGTTTTTAAGATAAGAGATGATTGCATATTTCTTTTGGTCACGAAGTGGTATAAAAACGCTCACGAAATCTGACTTCGACTATTCTCTCTCTTTATTCGGTCTAGTTCTTCCTGTATGAGCTGATCATCGTGAATCTTATTTAACAACTTTGTGAGATAGATAAAAATAATCAATGCCAGAAGGTTGATCCGCAAAATAAAATGGGGTTCATCTTCATCTAGCACAATACTCAATCCTGTATCCAAACCAAACTTCACCCCTAGCTCCTGACCATAAATTCCTGCAAAGACATATGCACCTGTTACGAAGAAGTAGGTCAATCCGTAAATCTTAAAATTTACAATTTGCAAGAGTATAACCGCGCGGCCAATTTCAATCCCTCGCTCCTCTTCCTTAAATAGCAAGTAACCCGAATAAGCCGTGGCTAAGAAAAGTAAAGAAACAACCAAGTGAGCTATCGCTAAGAAGCTACTCTCAAAAGAAAGTAGTTTGATAAAAAATAAGAAAAACCCACTCACCCCTCCTATCAGAAAAATAGCGGCTATCAACTTTACTTCCATTGATCTTAACTTCTCCATACCTCAATTCTACTTATTCGGTTTCTGGTGCAATTAAGTTACTTTTTTTTCTTCGCTACTTTAGCACGGCTATTATAATCCAAACACAAAGTCAGCCAGTATTCAAAATCTTTTCGTGATTTGAAACCCTCTTCTGATACATAGCAATAGCCACTGAGTTGCTTTCCTTTCATAATCATGGGTTCGAATCCTCTGCGTTCGGCTATTTCATCTTGCAAAGCCGGATCATATCGGCACATCAGGTTATCATGGCTCACGTTGATGCACATTTTGCCATTTACCATAAAAGCGAGCCCACTGAACATTTTCTTTTCAGTCACTTTCAATCCAGGCTTTTGGGCCAGAGATTCTCTGATGCGGTCGGCAAGCACCTCGCTGTAAGCCATCGTACAGATGTTGTTAAACGTTGGACAATTAAGGAATCGCTGTTTTCTAACAATTCAGGGAAGCAATTTAAAGAACTAAACTTTATAAACGAATACAGCCAGGCTCTTTTAGGTCGACTGGGTTTTCAATTGATTGAATAAAATAGTAGTATCGGGAAAACTTGATTGATATGAGTGCCGTCATTGAGCCCTATGATCCTGAAGGATTATATGATGATCCGATTAAATCCTTTATCCGTTCCATTCGCATCAATGACCATCACTTGCCGCCTACTGCTACTTTCGACACTGATCTTCTAGATATAGAGGCTTATTATCTAAAGCGTAATGGGATGTTTTGGATTGCGCGAAGTGCATACCGCATCGTGGGCACGATTGCAGTCGTTCCTGCTGGGGATGGTGTGTTTGTTTTGCGCAAGATGTTTGTCGACCCTGAATTTCGAGGATCACCACACTATCTCGCTAAACAACTGCTAGATGTATTCCTCGATTTTACCACAGCTAGAAATGCCCGGATAATTTGCTTGGGAACCTCATCATCGTATGTTCGAGCTAATGGTTTTTATTTGAAATCCGGGTTCACAAAAATGCCGGACGATCAATTTCCTACCGAGTTTAAAAACCCGCTGGATGATATCTTTTATCAAAAAGTGATGCGTGTTGATTAATTCTATTTCCTTTTGGCATTTTATTTTGAAAGAAGTTGGTGCGTTCTTTCAATAGCCAACCGCTCAGCCATGAGTGTCTTCTGCCTTTGTTCTTCTAACTCCATTTGGCATTCGTGCAATTTTATTGCTAGTTCTTTGGCCTGAACTTGGATTTCGCGACTCTCAGCTTCGTTCTCTAATGCGATATTTCGTTGCACCATTGCAAAGATTATAAATAGACCGGAGAAAACTCCCAGTATGGCGATGATTATATTCTTTTTCATGGTGATTCGAGGAAAATCGCTATTGAATCTTAATCAATTTATTTTCACTAGTTAATTGGGCTTGCCATTACAAATGAAAACTTTGGCAAAGCAAATTGAGAATCGTTAACAGGTTCAGCTTTGAATTCTATTACCGTTTGAATAACATGAGTCATAAATCCCTTTTGTTCAATTTTCAATGGCAGACATTTTATTTTATCAAGAGTCTGTGCCCAATTTCCATACTTATGTTCTTTAAATAGTTTAGGATCTAAGCGGAGATAATCGCTGTTATACCATACTTTCGTTTGGCCTAACTTGGATTTAAAAGTAATCGTCTTGCATGGAATTCCAAGAATGGTTTCAGTATCTGTTCCGTCAATAACTTCTACCAATTCATCCATGTATTTTCGGCTATCAATTGTTATGGCTGTATCCGAATTCATTTGCCAAGAGTATAGCAATTTATCTTTTGGATTATAGGCCTGAAAGCCTTTGCCTTTAGCCGTCTCAATTTCTGAAATGTATTTATCGTTTTTATAAAAGTACTTCTGAATTGCATAGCCTCTCTCACCAAATTGCTTTATGGTTATCTTTTGCCACGAGCTGTCTGGAATTAATTTTGGGTTAGGATTCATCACTTCCATTTTAAAAACCAACCGTCCTTCAAATGATTGACTAAACGCAGCAGATGATATGGCGACCAGAAAAAGAATAAGGATAGTTTTGTGATAACTTGACTTTTGCATGAAGTGCTATTTTAGGATGAACTTATTAGTTAGTAATTTAAATATGAAATCATTCATTTGCAAGGACTAAAGATTCAAAACATTCAAATGGAGTCAGTAATCTCCTCATGACTTATAGTCCATCTTCACTCTCCACTTTTTCAAGCAAATTGGTGTCATCTTGCGAGATGCATAAGAGTGTCTTGCTCAATTCAGCTAACTCAATGCGGAGTGGAACCGTGGGTCGAATGAGCGGCAAAATGGCATCGTCTATTTCTATTTTATGAACAGGTTGATCGATGATCAGAAATGTTCCTTGTTTTCTTTTTTCGATTTGAAACTCGCGGACTAGTAGCACTATCTTTTTCGCTTTGAATACATCAGCAATACGCAGCATATTTCTGTAAGCCAACAACGGGATGAGCATGGAAATGCAACCAACCACAATCCATACGTGCGAGCTCAGTGCATGTGTGGGCTTGATGCCCAGAATATAAACGATCCCCAAGCCTACGATCAACAGCAGCACCAAACCCAAGGCTACCAGTGTGCCGAGCACAAATGTAAGAATGATATGACTTCGGATACGTCTCCGATCGGCCTCGGTAAAGTCCTTCTCCTTCACCTGGTTTCTCACGTCAATATATCCTGCTATTACCGGATGCGTCATGTCTTTTGGTTGTATGGGGAAGAGCAATTAACTATTGCAAATTTCGTCCTTCCTTTACTCATACCCAAAAAAAGTCTTGTCGTAAAATCTCTACAAACTCGTGTAGAGATTTCATGACAAGAAAGTCCGAAATTCTTTTATATTACCGCGAAAAAAATGAGTTGTGAGATTTAAGAAACGAGTGCTGATCTCACGAAACAGCAGGCACGAGGAAGATAAAACTTTAAATCAACTCGTCACGGTTACATGATAAAACTTGTTGTTGATAGTTATGACGCACACCAATCACTATTTGTAAAACTCGCTCCAATCACCTGTCGCAGGATAACTAAGCTCATAAATTATTCTTTCCCGATCCGATAGGCTTCTTAAGTATTTCCCTAGGTCCATCATATATTGCTCGCCTTGTCCCATTCTCCAAAACATGTCCAATGGATCTACTGTCGGAAATTTTTTCCATGGTGGAACTAGTAGTCCAACTATATTTTCAAATTCTCCAAACTGTTTCAAAAAGTCTCTAGTCTCCATCAACGCAAACCCCAAAAGATTCTCTCCTCTCCAAGTGTAAGGGTTGTCAATCATGTTTGATTCCTGTGATAGGCCAATTCCCCAAATTGTGTCAGTGGGACTTGCTTCTACAATAACTCTGTCAGCGGTGCTAAGTAAAAAATCCTTTAGTCTTTTGCTCTGGTTAAACTTATGAATGTTTCCCGTCTTTACAATTTCAAATTTTCTGTCATTCCATTTTATCTCATCAAAACCCCTTATTTGTCGCCCTATTTCTTTTACTTCTCCAGGCTTTTCAGCTTTTACTATTGCTTCAAATGCTTTGATATCGCCAAAAAGTTTTGCTTTATGAGCCATCATCCAGTGTTCAGCTGTCTTGTATTCAATTTCGTCAACTATAAATGGTGAGTAAAACCATTGACTAAATACAAACTTTCCAACCTCCTGATTATCCTTGTTTGTATGCCCCCAGAAGAAAATGTATTTGATTGTTTCCCCGCTGTCGAACTTATCCGTCAGCCACTTTATACTGTAACTCATCTTTTATTTTGCTTACTAACAACGATTACGTTCTACAGTGCTGCCTTTCGAAGCAGCGCTTTGACCTTATACAAAACGTAGAACCAAGATTCAACTCGTCACGGCTCCATTGGAGAAACAAGCTGTTAGCGCGCGTTTGAAAACACCCTATCTATTTCATCTCTCATCTCATCAACTTTTTTTCTTGTCCGAACAAGCATAATCAAAAGGCTAATTAGTCCAAACAGGATGAAGTAAAGGGCAACTTCTCCATCTTTAAATTGGTCATCTCCTTTAATTGTCCAGCCGAAATAAATGAACGTAAAAAACGCGAACCAAATAATCGTGGAATAATATGTCCACTCAGGAAGTCCAATTCTGCCTCTTACTACTCGAGAATTACCATTTTCAACAATTTGTCCGGTGAACCATGGATAAACGAGTTGAAAACTATGTCTCACTTTTCGATTTAAATCCTTTGCGAAGAAAATTTTTAGATACTCCTTCTTTGTATGATATACATAAGAAGAGCTGAAGTCGTCATGCTCCACTGGAAAGTAACTCTTAGGATTAAGTCGGCTAACCTGATACCTTGTCGCAAGTTTCAGCTTAATCTCATCAACAGTGTCCTCTGTCACGATGTCCACAACGGAATTGTCCCCAAGAAATAGTTTGTTCAATGTCATTTTTCAAATGTGCGCTAACGTTTGCGCTTCTGCAGTAGCGCGCTTCCGAAGCCGCGTCCTGTCCCCGAAACCAAACGTGGAACGAAGATAACACTTATAGCTTACACCTCACCGCGTTATTGCAGAAGCATTTTGTTGCCGGCTGTACGCGTCCACTGAGTTCTTATTCTTGGTCGATTCTTTTTAGCTGTCCTTTTGCTAATTTGTGTCCGAACTTGTCAGCCATTGTGAAGTAGTACTTAGTCCACCGTTTTGATTTTTGTACACCGGCTCCATGTTTATAACAAAGTCCTAAATTGTAAAATGCTCTGTTGTCCTTTTGTCGGGCTGCTCTTTTATACCAGAGAATCGCTCGTTTTTTGTTGACTTTGACTCCTTCTCCATAGATATATGAATAACCAAGATTTACTTGTGCGTCAATAAGTCCTGCTTTTGCTGCTTTTTGGTACCAATAAATTTTCTTTTTTGGATTTCTGATTCCGAGTTCGTCAGTGTCAAAAAAGAAACCAATGTTGTATTGAGAGTCGCGATGTCCCGCTTTAGCAGCTTTTAAGTACCAATCAAATGCAAGTGTTAAGTCTTTTTTTGTCCCAAAGGCATGGTCGTAACAAGTCGCCAGATAGAATTGAGCTCTTGTGTGTCCGTTTGTCGCTGAGCAATACCAAAGCGGAAAAATGTCGCTCCATTTTTTCTTTTTGTTCTTAGTCTCAAATGCAAGTTTATAACCAAGTCGAAACATGTTGTCGATTTTGGTTTTACTAAATTTTGCTTTTGAGTCCACCGTTTAAATATTTAGTCCGCTCGTTGTCGGAGCGCATTGCTCACAACGGTTTCTGGCTTTGCGTTGGTGGGCTTTTGAAACCGAAAACTGTCTGCCAGCACCAAAGTTTATTAATTGCTCAAATGTTTCTATTCGAACTGTTGCCCCACTTACGTAAAATCCGTGTTACCATTAGTGTTTTTTACACTCAATTGGTCAGCACGCAAAATACATTCTTATCAATACTTTATTTCCGGTTCTCCACTTAATCCAGCCTATTTCATTTTTCAATGTCTTTACTTTTATCCAATCACCTTGGATTTCCAAAGACTCTCCATTCCAAATTTTGTATTCTTTCTGGTCTGAGTGGTTAATAATTTTACCATCACTTTTTGGGGTTTCTCTTAATGGATTTGCATGTCTGTCAAAGTCACAACCAAGAGTAGTCCAGTCTTTTACAAAATCTGTTATCTTTTGTTTCTTGAAGTCCTTGTTCTGTTTACTGATTAATGCAAATTCCCTTTCATTGATTTTAACTTTATAGTCGGTGCCGGTCGAGTCTACACACTCAAAGGCAAGGCTAAAGTAGTCTGGATTACACCCAAAGAGCCATGGATTAAAAGGATTAGTTTGATCACATTGCACGTATGACTTAGAATTGAAGGTTGTCACCAATGTCTCACCGAACTCAAGTCTTATAAATTCTTTATTGTCCGCTGTCTTAATAACTATGGGATTCTTATAATAGTTGAAGTTGTCCTCGAGAATGATGAAGCATTGTCCCGAAATATCTTTCTCGGTCATGAACGGGTTTTCACTTGCTTTGTTTAAATAGTCTAGCTGTATCCAGTCCTTTCGATTTTGTCCAACGGTCGGAATGGTCAAAAATAAAAACCAAAGTAGTATGACTAATCTCATTTAAAAAAACATTGATGTTAACGTTCAGCTTATTGCTGGCGGGCAATTAAAAAACTTCTACCCTATCCAAGCTGCTAAAGATAAATAAAGAACTACAAACTTCAATGACGTACAGTCCCCGCCCGTTTGCCACAAGCTATTGTTGACTGCTGGCATTTAACCTTTAGTTATTGTAACGGACTGTACGAATCGGCTCTTTGAATTAAGTCCGAGATCAAGCTTGTCTAGCTTCATATTTAACATCATGTCGGTGTCTATTTGATACCTTTTATAAAAATGGTAGTCAATATCGTAAATCAAATTGCCTTTTCCGGTTCCAGTCACCTTCACATCATAATCCTTAATTGTCGATTTGAACGTGTAAACTTGCGATATGTCGAACATTGCTGAATTACTTTTGACATTTATTAATTTATAGGTTGTTGTGATCGAAATCTCCAGATTAATACCTGCAATCGGAAGAGTCAAAGGTGTCTGTCTAGAGAACGTCTCGCCAACTCGAACCTTTTGCTCTGGAAAGTCCATTTGCGAAAAAGACTTTTGCATTGTCTGAAGCAGGACCTTTTTGATATCGTCAGAAAGGGTACCAGAAATAGAATCTAGTGAGGGGAATTTCTCCAGTGAGCAAGCACCATAAATTATAGTTCCATTTGGGATAGGGCTTTTTCCGTCACTGCTAGTTGTCTCAATGAAGTGAATTGAAACAGGAAACGATTTATTATCAATTAATTTTCCGGTTTTAATAATTGACTTTGTTTTTGAATTGGCCGTTGTGATTGTCGGATTATCAATTTTTCGTGCCTTTAGGTCTTGCAAAAATTCTTGTGCACCAGCGTACTTAACAGTCGTTTCTGTCGCTTGGTTAATTGTCTGATTGTAATTCGTCCCAGGTGTGTATTTAACTTTAAAAACAATCATGTCTTGAGAATTACAAGACAGTCCAATAGAGATAAAAAGTAGTCCGAGTAATTTTTCCATTCTTTCAATTTTGGTTCGAGGCTTTTGTCGTGAGGTTGTCAATGCTTGCTACCAACGGTCAGCTTATTGCTGGCGGGCAATTAAACAATTGCGCCCTCCCGCGCCTCGCGGGATGATAAAGATAAATAAAGAACTACAAACTGCAATGACGCACTGTCCCGCCCGCTTGCACTTAGCATTTGTTTAACTAAACCTTCGGTAGTTTCCGTCCTTCGATCTTAGTTTACTTGTAATTTACAGACTTATCACCTTTGGAGATCAAACCAAACATATAAAATTATGAGCTTCAAAAAAAATGATTACTGCACACTGGTGCAACAGGCCAGTGATGCAGTGCCCGGATTTAGGAAGATCCGTCATTACGGAATGCTAGCCAATAGGGCTAAGGCCAAACTAAAGATGCAGCAGATGAAAATGGGCATCTCTATTGTGCCAAAAATAAAAATGGATTGGAAGCAGGTGGCACGCGAAGCGATGAACTTTGATGCCGATGCCTGTCCGTGTTGCCTCTCCGGGCGCATGCACACCATCCGATTCTTTGCTGCCCATGCTCAAGTGGTAGAAACATTTCTCCTACACTACAACACGTTGCTTAGTTCGTAAAATCGCTACCTCAAAAATGATGGGAACAATAACTATTGCTCAACAAATAAAAATCCGCCCAGTATCATGATGACTTTTTATTCCATGCGTAGCGTCTGCTCTCATGGTAATGAATCTCCCTTTAAAAAACACGTAACGCTTTGCCAAGTGAGCAAATCATCCCGTTACAAATCCACGCTCATCTCAATTAAAATTCCATAGAGGGAAACTACCGAAACTTCCGTTCAACAGAGGCTTACAACGAACCCCAGCCAAAAAAGCGCAATGCTTCGTAGGGGGGTTCGTGCGTGGCTGTGCTTCGTTTAAGCCTTATATGTTGTAGCCTGTGCGCCTCACACGAATATTATCTAGGGAACTGTCAACCAAATGCATATAATGATTTGTGTTTAATAACATCAACAAGTCTATTTCTATTGTCGTTTCGAAGTCCCTTTTCTATTTTTAATAATTCTATTTTCTGCTTTCTTGAGTCGTCCTTTGCCAGCTATTCCAGCATAAACTAACAACACACCAAGTACCAATAAAATACTGTCCAATGTGAACAACAGTACAAAATGTCCATTCCCAAATTTCTCCTGAACTACTAAGGTTTCACCCTTTAAATATCTAACCCAAATTGAATCTCCAACCTTCCATTTACTGTCTAACGAACTAACCCTCAAAATTTGTCCATCAATCTCTACATGACCGGAATTCCCTCCTTTATTGGAGTAACTAATCTTAATAATAGGACAGCTTAAAAGCTGTCCACCCAGTCTAACTTTTCTTTGCCTATTGATATAATTTGCAACAATAGAAAAGACTACAATTGAAATTAGTCCGATAATTAGGGCCACAAAATTAATATTTGGTCTTCGGATCATTGAAAGTCCATGTCGCTCATTTAACGCGTCAAATTTATTACTTTATAAAATCTCTAATTTTGTCCGGGCACTCAATTTGAAATCGAATCTTTTTTGCGCATTGGCTACAGTCGAGTCACCCAAGGGAGTTTCACCCTTAGGTTCTCACGGAACCGTACGTGAAAGTCTCCCTTCATACGGCTCTTCCTGTTTAATCACAAATGTATTCCTACATGATGGATATACCAATTCCTTGGCTGTGATCTTGTCTTAAATTAAAACGATCTTCCCATTACTGGTTGTCGCATGCAATCCAAAACTAAACAGGCTAAGTCCTTCGCTCCATTATCTTTCGACAACTTCATCACTACTACAACTTAGTCCGTCACTGCTATCTCATGTTATCCCTACACGATCAATGGCTCTCGCGCTCACCGATACGATAGCAACTTCTCTTGTTCCATACAAAAGCCCGTGTTGATTTCCTGCCAGCTTTACCCCGGATATTATGCAATCAGTAATCAGAACATCCATTGCACTTGGTCACAGATACAAACGTAATTACCTGTTTTTAACATCATCTCTATTAGCTTACGAGGCTTCAGTCACTGATTCAATCTATTCAGCTAATCAACACACATCTTCGGGAATCTTCGTTCCCGTTTTTCCTTATCGTTCACCACCAAAAGCATTTCCTCCTTCAGCAGCATAAGGTGATTTGCAAACTCCTTCTGACAGGCGTCTGCGGAAGTCCTTTCCTCCTATCTTAAGTTGTTCGCTGGCCAGTTCGGTTCGCTCGACTTCCACACGAGGGTAATTAATTTAGAAGCCTTCCATCTTTTGTACAGCATCATCGTCCTTACAACTGGACTTTGTTCAAGACACACACGTTTGGCTATGCGAAGTGGCGGGTGTTTGAAAACGTATCTGTCACACGTGACCGCGCATAATAGTAAAGATAGAACTTTTACCTTACACTAAACCCCGCCATTGCGCATAGCTTTTGTTAGCAACATGTGCCCTTCTCTC
This sequence comes from Cyclobacteriaceae bacterium, assembly GCA_013140555.1. Lineage (GTDB taxonomy): Bacteria > Bacteroidota > Bacteroidia > Cytophagales > Cyclobacteriaceae > ELB16-189. The sequence goes on from JABFSO010000280.1 coordinate 10,724, forward strand.
TCAATGTTGTAAGTCGGTCGTTACGTTGTCGTTGGGGTGTCACGGAATAGAATTGATTGTCTGTGTACATGGTTGTCCGTTGTGTTTGTAATTCTCCTTTGTCCACGGGTTACTCTATATATAGTGTACTTGCGCGGGGGGCAACCTTGGAGAATCTTTCGGTGTACTCTTACTACTCTGTCAAATATTGGTGCGGGGGTGCGGCACTTCCCGCTAAGCTTGGGATTTTGCGCGGCTGGGTGTGTGGCTTTGCGGGATGTGCTGCCTGGGTCGGCTACACTCTCGGGTTACACCTAAATCACATTACGAGTTTCTTCGGTTACACTGTCTGTTTCGTGAATAACATCGTTAGTTTCGTAAGTAACATCGTTAGATTCGTGAATCACATTACGAGTTTCGTAAGTCACATTACAAGGTTCGTGAGTAACATCGCAAAGTTCGTAAATCACATCGTCAGTTTCGTGAGTCACATTGTTAACTTCGTGGGTAACGTTGGGAGTTTCGTAAAACGGGGTGCTTACTTCTCCAGTTACGCTGCTCTATTTTAAAAGAAGGGCAGGAGTATTATGAATACTCCTGCCTTTTTTCTGTGGAACGGTGTCTGCTTTTTAGTCACCGGTGCGCTTTGTAAACTTTAGTGCGCTCACTTGCTTGTATTGGGGGCTTGTTGCTCCGAACACGGATTTTACATACGTTTTTACGTCCAGTGCTGTGTCGACCATGCCTATTCCTTCGGCATAGAGGGCTTTGTCTCTGGCGATACGCGCATTGCTTACTGCTGTGGTGGCATTTATTACGGCTGTGTTCTTTGCCTTTAAGTCTGTAAGCATTGTATTTAATGCCGTCAGTTTCAATTCGTTCTCATTTGGGAGATACTTTGGCTCGGCTGTGAGGGTTGCTATCAACTGTGCGAAATGATCTATCAACTTATCGTAACTCTGTTGTGAAGTTGATGCTGTCTTTACGGGTTCTGCACCCTCGGCTAACGCTTTTGCATCAGGTTTTTCTACTGCTTTTGCGCGTTTTCCCTGAATTTTCAGGTTCGTGGATTTCACATCGTCAACTGTTTGCTTGGTGGCCTCTG
>JABFSO010000277.1 GCA_013140555.1 Cyclobacteriaceae bacterium
CCGATGTTGATGGCGACAATACACAAACTACCGCATACAACAATATGGCTAAGTATGATTCCATCAATGTTTTTAATTTGGAAACTTTTAAGCAACGAAATGATATTCCGGAATTATCAAAGCGAACGTTGACGAAAAACCCCACACAACGAGTGGGCGTGTATCTACAAGATTTAATTGCCATTACGGGACAACTTAAACTTTTGGTAGGCGCTCGTTATAGTTACCTCGATCGCCAAAATGTAGTATACACTTACCCTACGTCATCAGCTGTGGCAAGTACGACAACAACCAATAATTATGATGACGCGATTACGCCCCGCTTTGGATTGATTTATCAACCCATTCCAACGACTTCACTTTTCGCCAGTTATGCCAACTCATTTAATTTAAATTCCGGAATTGACATCAACAGCAATCCGTTACCGCCATCGTTCGTTGATCAATATGAAATCGGGGAGAAGAACGAGTTGTTCAAAGGTCTGCTTTCCGCGAATGTGACTGCATATCAAATTGTGAATAGCAACTTTACGCAAGCGGTCATCATTCCAACCGGTAACCCGAATAATATTCCTGCAAATGCACAAGAACTAGCTGGTGAAGTGACCAGTAAAGGAATTGAGGTAGATGTGATGACCAAGGCATTTCGTGGTTTTTCTGTCATTGCCGGTTATAGCTATAACGAAACACGCTACACGCGAAGTAATATTTTTATAGAAGGATCTTTATTGCGTTACAATCCGCAACATACGGCCAACATGAGCATCTATTACCAATTGCCTGCGCAGTCGCGGTGGAGGAACTGGAGTGCAGGAATTACTTTATTCTATACAGGCGATCGTGTAGCAGGTCGATCTACGCGATTAACAGTTGCCAACGATGCATTTCGATTAATGCGCATTCCAAATTTTACGCAAGTAGATGCCACACTGAGTTATGTTCATCAAAAAATATCGGTGCGTATGCGGATTTCAAATCTCTTTGATACACTCAGCTACTATGTGCATGATGATAACAGTGTAAACCCAATCGCTCCTCGAATGGCTTCGGTTACTTTGGGATTTAAATTATAAATTCTCATATGAAACCTAAATCGTGTATGGTTAATTTTGAATAGCGGCTATACAAAATCCAACAAATGATCAAATTGACGAAACTGATCATGGGCAACAAGTAATCTACTTGCTTCATGAGGAAATGGGCGAATCCTAATAAACTAACAAAAAGTATAATGATAATGGAACGCGCCATGCTGGTGCCTTGTGTTCGTGCATGGGTAGGTTGACTAAGCGGAAGATATTTGTCTCCTATCAATCCAATGCTGAGCATTAGGATTAAACAATTAACAAATCCAGCAATCAAATCAGGCACCACATGCCAAGACCAGATACTTAGAATAAGAACAGAGAGTAATAAATACATCGGTATAAAATAACGAATGATGATTGCCTTGATGTTTCCTAACAATAGCTCACCTGGTTTTTCAATGGGTGCTGATTGAAAAACCCAGGCTGCTTTGTAATCATCGGTGAAATGGATTTCATAGCTGGCTGCCATTACCATAAAAATGCACATGTAAATGATGGGCAAATAATAGGAAGAGGAACTAATCTCATGCAGGTAGTCGATCCAAGTTTGGTTATCGCCCTTACCTCTGAAAGCAAAAACTACTACCATCACCAGAAAGTATCCCAACGCAGGGTACACCCGCAGCTTCAATTTTCGATCGCGGGCAAACCCGAATGAAGTCAGATTAAAGCTTGCCCTTTCTAACGAAGTTCCGGCAAGAAAGGCACCAACTGCATTTGTAGATTTTTTTTGAGAGCTTTTACTTTTTAATTCACCTACTGAACTAGTTCCCAGATCCGCGAGCTTTTTGGTGTAATAAGGTGTCAGGTATTGGTAAATGGCTTTCCATAGTACGAGCGGTACTGTGAAAGCTAAAAAAAAATTTAATAGCGAGATGGTATTGAATGTAGGATTTTTGACTTCTTGAATCACCGTAGCCATCCACAGAGGTGGAATAAAAACCGACCACCAGGCAGGCGCGAACGAGATGTTTTCAAATACCTGCCGATTAATTAATCGAGGTAAAATCTGATAGCCACCGGTCATAAAGATCACCATCACAATCTGAAAGTAGTTGATCAGATTTTTTAATCGCTCTTCGCTGGTAAAGCGCATGAGCAAGAGATACAAACCATTGGTTAATGCTACCGATAAAATGATGGTGAATAATGTTGTAATAACTAAAGCTATTCCTGCCCAAATCCCATTTACAAAAAAGGTGGTGAGTATAGGTAGAAAAGAAAGGCTAGCACTAATCATTCCGACATAAGCAAAGATGTGTGCGGTGCGGGCTGCATAGAATGTTTTATTCGAAATGGGTCGGTGTAGCACGATCGTGTTATCGCTGGTATCCAGTAAAACCGAACTGAAGTCGCTTACTAACGTCATCGTAATCATAACCATCAGATAAGCGTGAAAGATCGAATAGATCATGATCAGCGAAGGCAAGAATGCGATCATCAATGAGATAAGTCCGCTTAAGATAAAGTAGACAAAAAGAACCCACGCAAAAGCTGCGTTCGAATCTTCTGTTTGCCTGCTTTGAATAGAAGACGGTCTTCGGTTATCCATTTCCAATTTAATACTCACCATGCTTCGAAGTTGTGCATAATCAATCCCTTGCCTTTCGTACAACCACCGGAATAAGTCCAGAAACTTGAGAATAGAACTGGTCATGATTTTAAAATATCGATGAACGAAGTTGCAACAGATACTTGTTCCGATTGACCGGTAAGTTGGGTGAAGATTTGTTCCAACGAATTACCCTGCGACTGGTCTTTCAATTCCTGAAAGCTTCCATTGGCAATCAGTTGGCCTTGATTGATGATGATAATTCGATCAGATAACTTTTCGACTACATCCATGATGTGTGAGCTATAAAAAATGGTTTTACCGGACAGTTTGAGTTGGATCAAAATTTCTTTTACTAAAATCACTGAGTTAGCATCTAGGCCGGAAAGCGGTTCGTCTAGAAAGATGATATCCGGATTATGCAACAAACCGGAAATCAGCAACACTTTTTGTTTCATGCCCTTCGAGAATGTTCCCATCCTCAAATTGCGGGCATGATCTAATCCAAAGACCGCCAGCAAGTCATTAATTTTTTGAAGAATAGCTGGGCCCTTCAAATGATACAGTTCTGCAATAAAATTTAGATACTCAACTGGAGTTAGCACTTCGTACAAAATGGCATTTTCCGGAATGTATCCAATCCGCTTCTTGATTTCGATGGCATTGTTGGCCACATCCATTCCAAGTACTTTCACTTCACCGGAAAAATCGGGGATAAGGCCGCATAAAATTTTGATGGTGGTACTCTTACCTGCACCGTTGGGCCCGATATATCCAATCAGTTCACCTGCATTCACCGAGAGTGAAATGTTTCTTAACACTTCAGTCTTAACATATTGCTTACTTAACTGGCGGATGTGAATTACTTCCATATAAGATTGAGAAAAGGATTCAGATAAAATCGATGGCCGGTTAAGTCGAAAATGCCTTCAGTATCATTTATTTTAACTTCAGCAGCTGCAACTCAATTCCAAACTGAATGGGATTCATTTTTCGATCTCGCCCTTGTACATTGTTCAGGAAAAAACGAGTCTGTGGTTCTACATATATTCCCAATTTGTTCAATATAAACAAAAAACCGAATCCTAGTTTGGCACTTAACAAATAGGAGTTGTAACTGCCATACCTATCCGAGTTAGATAGTTGGAAAGAATTAACCAAAGCAAATGTTGAATAGAATCGTGTACTGCCCTCTTTGAGTAAATAACCAACTTCAGCTGGAATTTCCAGAAAACTGTTTCCGTACTTTGAATAAGCCTCATTCGCACCCACATAAATGGGATCGTTCGGATTGAGTGCAGCGAATTTTTTATAGTCTAAAACTTCTTGATATGACTTTACAGAATAATAGATTTTAGAGCCGATCCAGAGTTTTGAGCTCAACGAGTATCTACTAATCAATCCACCTGAAAAGCCAAGGTTACCACGGTAGGTAAATGGCCCTCGGTCATCCACTAAACCATACGAGCTTAAATCGAGTGAGGACCCTAGCCCAAATACTAATTTTTTATCATTCTGCTCCTGACCAAACACGGTAGGTGACAGAATGATAAAAAACAAAAGAATGGAAAAGCTTTTGGAAAGCTTCATGCGTCCTATCCCAAAAACTCTTTCACATCGGTATAAGGAAGATTGAAAGCATCGGATACTGCTTTGTAAACAATCTTGCCGTTGATCACATTCAACCCTTTTTTCAAATCCTGATTTTCGTTACATGCCTTTTTCCAGCCTTGTGTGGCAAGTTTAATAGCATAAGGAAGCGTTGCATTTGTCAACGCCAAAGTAGAAGTATACGGAACAGCACCAGGCATGTTCGCAACGCAATAATGAACGACATCATCAATAATATAAGTAGGATCTTCGTGTGTGGTAGGACGGCATGTTTCGATACAACCACCTTGATCTACCGCTACGTCAACCAACACTGTACCGGGACGCATGGTTTTCAACATATCGCGTGTAATTAGTTTTGGAGCTTTTGCACCCGGAACTAATACGCCACCAATAATCAAGTCGTGTGTTTTTACTAACTCTCTTAAAACATAATCATTCGATACCATCGTGTGCACATTCTTTGGCATCACATCATCTAAATAGCGCAGGCGATTAATGTTTACGTCTGTGATGATAACATCGGCACCCATACCGGCTGCCATCTTCGCTGCGTTGGTTCCAACCACTCCACCACCCAAAATCAAAACTTTTGCAGGCATTACTCCGGGTACACCTCCTAATAAAATTCCACGACCTTTCAATGGTTTTTCCAAATACTTGGCACCTTCTTGAATCGACATGCGTCCTGCTACTTCGCTCATAGGCACCAATAAAGGTAAGCTGCCATCCAATCGTTCTACGGTTTCGTAAGCTAAACAGACAGCACCGGTTTTTATCATGGCATGCGCCAGCGGTTCGTACGATGCAAAGTGAAAGTATGTAAACACCAATTGATCTTTCTTAATCAAGCCATACTCCTGTTCAATAGGCTCTTTTACTTTGATAATCATTTCGGCAATAGCAAATACTTCTTGCGCTGTTGCTAAAATCTGTGCGCCAGCACCTTTGTATTCTTCATCACTGAATCCACTTCCAACTCCGGCTGAAGCTTGTACATAAACTGTATTTCCTCTGCGAGTCAACTCTTGCGCACCGGCTGGGGTAAGCGCTACGCGGTTTTCATTGTTTTTAATTTCTTTGGGAACTCCGATGATCATAAAAGTGGTATTAAAATGTTCTTTTTAGTTTTTTCAAACGAGTGCGCAAATATAAAGGTATTTGCTGAATAAGGTGGTGAAACCTCTAAGGCCTCGATAAACTTGTTCGCTTTCCAGCGGATTTGTATCTTTTCGAATGGTTGATTCGAATGTCTATGCATTTTACGGTTCGCTTCGCAGGGGGTTAGCCAACTATGAAAAATTCAAACCGCATTTGCGCTATTTATATAGCGTTTGGCTTAAAGGATTTCAATTGTATTCGTTGGGCGATTTCCCATTTGCCTACCGCACGCACCAATCTACAGATTTGATTCTGGTAGAGATATTTCAAATTACAGATTTACAAACTCAGCAGCAGATCGATGAGTTGGAATTCAATTATGGCTATCACATCGAACAGCTTATTTTGGATGAGCAGCCGGTAAATATTTATTTGTTCAAAGACAAGGCAAATTATCCATTGGTGAGCGGAGGTGATTGGCTGAAATTCTTTCGCAGTTAGATGCATTGTCGCTATTTTATTTGGAGTTTTTTTTCTTCTTTGAACACTGAAAGCTTTTTCCCTACTTTGAATCACTAACCGCACACGATTGAGCCAGACTAAAACAGACTTCCCGATGGTTTCAGCAAAAAAAGCAGCTGAGATTTTGGCCGATTATCGTTTGGCTTGCGAGAGCCGCGAAGCCAGCTTACTCGGCAGAAAAGAGGTATTCATGGGCAAAGCGAAGTTTGGCATCTTTGGCGATGGCAAAGAGCTAGCTCAAATTGCCATGGCAAAAGTTTTTCGAAAGGGCGATCATCGTGCCGGTTACTACCGCGACCAAACATTTATGTTGGCAATCGGTGAAATGACACTTCACCATTATTTCGCACAATTATATGCCCACACTGATGTGGAGGCTGATCCTGCTTCTGCTGGTCGTTTGATGAATGGTCACTTCGCTACGCGCATGCTCGATGAAAAGGGCGAACTCAAAAATATAGCTCAACTCAAAAATAGCAGTGCCGATATTTCTCCTACGGCAGCACAAATGCCACGATTGGTAGGATTAGCTTACGCTTCAAAACTTTTTAGGAACAATCAAGGTCTTCACTCTTATTCTGAGTTAAGCAATCAAGGAAACGAAATTGCCTTTGGTACCATTGGAAATGCATCCACTTCAGAAGGAATGTTTTTTGAGGCAATCAATGCAGCCGGTGTTTTGCAAGTTCCCATGTTGATTTCTGTTTGGGATGATGAATACGGAATTTCTGTTCCCAAAGAATATCAAACTACAAAAGGAAGCATCTCAAAAATTTTGGCCGGCTTTCAGCGCAACAAAGAAGATAAGGGCTACGAAATTGTAACCGCACGCGGCTGGAACTACGAAGAACTTTGCCGTGCCTATGAAAAGGCCGAGAAAATTTGTCGGGAAGAACACGTGCCTGTTTTGGTGCACGTAGTTGAGATGACACAACCACAAGGTCACTCTACTTCCGGATCGCACGAACGCTACAAATCAAAAGAGCGATTGGCTTGGGAAGTGGATTTTGATTGCATTCGCAAAATGCGCGAGTGGATTATCGATCAGAACATTTCGTCTGCCGATGAATTAGATGAACTGGAAAAAATCGCAAAAGCGACTGCCAAGAAAACAAAAGATCAATCGTGGAAGCGATTCAATGAAGGAATTCAACGCGATCAACAAGAGCTAGTCATTCTTTTAGAGCAAGCGGTTGCGCAATACAGTGAGTTGAAAAACATACTCGATGTATTGAATAAAACTATTAATCCGCTGCGCTACGATTCAATCAAAGCGGCAAAGGCCGCCTTACGATTTTTAATCGGCAAGGAGTGCAATGTGAAAGATCGCTTGATTGAATGGGTGAAGCGAACAGCCATAGAAAATGAAGACCGGTATAGCTCACACTTGCACAGTCAGTCGGAATGGTCGGCTCTTAACGCGTCAGCGATTGCACCTATTTATTCTGAAAATGCAATGTTGGTGGATGGCCGCGAAGTGTTGCGTGCTTGCTTTGCAGAAGCATTGCAACGTGATCCGCGTGTGCTGGCGTTTGGAGAAGATGTTGGCCGAATAGGAGATGTGAATCAAGGCTTTGCGGGACTACAAGAGAAGTTTGGAGAGTTGCGTGTTACTGACACCGGCATTCGTGAGTGTACAATTGTAGGTCAAGGGATTGGGCTAGCGCTCCGTGGACTTCGGCCGATTGCTGAAGTACAATATTTAGATTACTTGCTTTACGCGATTCAGATTTTAAGTGACGACCTGGCTTGTTTGCAATACCGCACCAAAGGCGGACAAAAAGCCCCTTTGATTGTGCGTACACGGGGCCATCGGTTGGAGGGTGTGTGGCATGCCGGTTCGCCTATGGGAATGATACTGCATAGTCTTCGTGGCATGTTTGTGCTGGTTCCCCGCAACATGGTGCAAGCCGCAGGTTTTTACAATACACTTTTAAAATCGGATGACCCTGCTCTCATCATTGAATGCTTGAATGGGTACCGACTCAAAGAAAAATTGCCGGAAAATATTGGTGAGTTTACAGTGCCATTAGGTGTGCCCGAAATTTTAAAGGAAGGCAATGATGTGACCATCGTAACGTACGGCTCGATGTGCCGTGTGGTTATGGAAGGAGTTGCTGAATTGGAAGAGAAGGGAATCTCCTGCGAAGTGATTGACGTGCAAACTTTGCTACCGTTCGATCGCCATCATACTATTGTGGAATCGCTGAAGAAAACAAATCGTATTGTGTTTGCCGATGAAGATGTGCCGGGAGGCGCAACGGCATTTATGATGCAGCAGGTATTAGAAGTACAAAAGGGCTATCAATATCTGGATTCAAAACCACTAACCATTACAGGTAAGGAACACCGTCCAGCGTACGGTTCAGACGGAGATTATTTTTCGAAGCCTAATCCGGAGGAAATCTTCGACAAGATTTATACTTTGATGCAGGAATCAAACCCTGAGCGTTTTCCGGAAGCGTATTAACCGTTTCTATTTTCGAATGGATGCCAAGGTAAAATCCTTGGTGGTTATCACATTGCTTTTATTCAGGGCTCTATCCTGAATCGTGATTTTCAGTTGCATGGTCTTGGAGCCAAATTGATCTTCAAATGCGCCTCCTTTCAGGGCATAAGTTATCTTACCATCTAATGGAGATTTTTTACCTAAATCTTTAGATAATATAGGGAAACGACCATTATAACCTGCTATGGAGCAATTCGGGTATTTGAAAATAATAGTAGGATCAAAAAGTGTATAGCTTCCATCCGTATTTTTCGTGTAGAAGTCAATATAGATATTGTAGTAATTGGGATTATAGAAAACAAATACAGTGTCTTTTACAATATTATTGCTGCCGCGAATAACTTCCCAACGAGTGCAATTGTAAGGTGTAACAAAGTCATAATTTGAAATGGGTTGGAAATTTTCTGTTATAGCTAATGGATCAATGTTGATATTAAGGGTAGGGTTGGTTCTTCTGATTTTATATGTGAGTGCTTGATTGACATCTTCATAATCAAGCTTAAAATCATTGTCGCCAAGGTCGTAGTAGTATCTATTACCAAATTTGAATGTATTTTGATCATCATCGCTCAACCCCATGTCGCCATCGCCATCTTTGAATTTTAGGACAACCACAAGTGAATCACCAGTACTTGATTTTCCATAGTACAATTCATCATTCAAAATTTCAATCTGTGGCACAACCGGGTAAGTAGGCGTTTCAAAACAGGCGTTCAAAGCCACCATCAGCAATACTGAATATAGAATGTTTCTGATCAACTTCATTTTCTAACTTTGTCTAAATATCTGTCTTTTGTCGCTCATCCAAAACTTCATTCATCAACTACCCAAAGTTAACGAAGCCAACTTTGAAGATATTGCTTTGTCGCTTTTCCAGATTCAGTCCGTTCACAACCCGGTTTACAAGCAATTTATTCACTCTTTAGGGATTCATCCTTCAAAGATAACCTCAATTGAGCAAATCCCATTTTTGCCCATTGAGTTTTTCAAAAATCATCGCATTGCCACTGGAGATTGGCAGACAGATATTGAGTTTACAAGTAGTGGCACTACGGGCGCATCAACGAGTCGGCATGAAGTGTGGAACTTGGATTTTTACATAAAAAATGCCCAAAATATCTTCGAACAGTATTTTGGGCCACTCGAGAAGTATCATTTTTTTGCCTTACTTCCTTCTTACCTCGAGCGGGAAGGTTCATCATTGATCGCTATGATGAATCACTTCATCAGTGAAAGTAAATCTTCTTTTTCCGGGTTTTACCTGCACAATTATCATGAATTGGTGTTGCAATTGCGGAAAGCACAAAACACGGACCGCAAAGTCATTTTGTGGGGTGTTTCTTTTGCATTAGTAGATTTGGCCGAGCAGTTTGAATTAGATTTAAAAAATGCCATTGTAATTGAAACGGGTGGCATGAAGGGGCGAAGAAAAGAGATGATTCGTGAAGAGTTGCATGAATTGCTATGTAATCGATTTCATGTAAATCAGATTGGCTCTGAATATGGGATGACCGAACTTTTATCGCAAGCCTATTCGCATGGCGATGGTTTGTATCAGGCACCTCCCTGGTTGAGAATAATGATACGCGATGTGAACGATCCCTTTAAAATTTTGGAAAAGAGCAGAACCGGGGGAATTAATGTAATTGATCTGGCGAATGCCCATTCCTGCGCTTTTCTTGAAACTCAGGATTTAGGAAAGTGGTCGCAAGACGGTTACTTTGAGGTACTTGGGCGGATCGACAACAGTGATTTAAGGGGCTGCAATCTTCTTGTTGGTTGAGCATTTAAATCGCCAAACGGCATTTTAAAGCTGTTTAAGTTTGTTTCGTATAAAAAGATTAATATTTTTGACAGTCCAAAGCCACTATTTATGAAAAGAATTTTAGCATTTTTCGTTCTCGTTTCTTTTTTGTCTGCTTGCAGCCAATACACTTGCCCAACTTATAGCAAGAAAGAAGTAAAGAAAGCAGTACCTCAAAACAGAATCTAGAGGTACTTTTTTACGTCTGCTTCCATGATCATGACATCGCTCATGATCACAAGTCTTTCTACAACATTGCGAAGCTCACGTATATTTCCTGTCCAATTGTATTCACCTAGCGATTTTAGCGCGTCAGCTTCAATCTCTTTCTTTTTAGCTCCGGTTTCCTGAGCGATATCTTCTAAGAACTTGTCAACTAATAAAGGTATGTCAGTCAGCCTTTCGTTTAAAGAAGGCACCTTGATGACAATAACCGAAAGTCGGTGATAGAGGTCTTCTCTGAATTTATTATCAGCAATTTCTTTCCTCAAATCCTTATTGGTAGCTGCCAATACACGCACATTTACAGTTACATCCTTTTCGGCACCAACCCGCGTAATCTTGTTCTCTTGTAGGGCTCGAAGCACCTTGGCTTGGGCAGAGAGTGTCATATCACCAATTTCATCTAAAAACAAGGTTCCTCCTTCGGCTTGCTCAAATTTCCCTATTCGCTGCTTGATTGCTGAGGTGAATGCTCCTTTTTCGTGACCGAACAGCTCACTTTCAATCAGATCCGATGGGATGGCTGCGCAATTCACTTCTACAAAATCGAGCCTCGAGCGATTACTTTTCTCATGGATCTGGCGAGCAACGAGTTCTTTGCCGGATCCATTGGGGCCAGTGATAAGCACTCTTGCATCGGTGGGAGCCACCTTTTCAATCATCATTTTGATTTCTTCCAAGGCTGGCGATTCGCCAATCATTTCGTAGCGTGCCGAAACCTTCTTTTTAAGTTGTTTCGTTTCCTTGATCAGATTAGTCTTGTCAAGGGCATTGCGAACGGTGATTAACAACCGGTTTAAGTCAGGTGGCTTTTGAAGAAAGTCGTAGGCCCCCATTTTGGTGGCATCTACGGCCAGCTCGGTAGTGCCATGTGCCGAAATCATCACAAATGTGGTAGCAATTCCCTTTTCTTTTGCTTTTTGCAATACTTCCATGCCGTCCATTTTGGGCATTTTTATATCGCAAAGGGCCAGATCAAAGTGCTCACTTTCCAACTTGGCCAATCCTTCGGCACCATCTTTTGCTTCCTCTATTTGAAGACCTAATTCTTTTTGATCTTTTAGAATGTCTTTCAATACGGCACGAATGCTCGCTTCATCTTCAATCAATAATACTTTTGGCATATTTAATTTTGAATGTTCAAGTGACCTTTTGTTATAAAAATGATGCAAGCCTGTAAGCCGGGTTTTGTCAGGTTATTTTCATAACCCGTCTTATCATTTATCTGTTCTCGGTTTCGCAACCGGAATCCATCAGCCTACCCAATCATACCAGTTTGCACTATCAGCGAGCGACTGACCACTTGCGTGAGTATGACCTATTTGGCCTTTCAACCCGTAAGGTTTGCCTTGCGCACGCCCATCACTGAGGTGCCGGTG
>JABFSO010000039.1 GCA_013140555.1 Cyclobacteriaceae bacterium
AATATTTTTTTCATACTCTTAATACTTTAATCAATTAAAACAAATACCTGAAATCTGGTATAAAGACTGTGGAGGTACGTAGTGGTTGCATTGATTGCGAAAGTAATGTCTAATATTTTTAAGTTGAGTGTAATAATTAATTGAATTTTGTATAACTTTCGATATAACCATGTAGTAATTTTGGGCAAATATTTAATTTTATGATTAAAGATCAACTAAATGTTCTTATAAATTTGGCTGCCAGCGACAACACTGTTGCTGAGAAAGAGTCAAAAGTTATTCACATGATCGCTAAAGCAAACGGCATCCCCAAAGAAGAAGTAGACGCAATGTTAAAAAAGCCTACCCCTATCGGCTCTTTGGATACCCTTACTGAAGATCAAAAATTTGAAAACCTCTATCACCTGATTCAATTGATGAAGAGTGATGGCCAGGTTTTTAAAAGTGAGATTCATTTTTGTGAGCAGGTAGCTGAAAAGCTGGGCTACAAAAAAGGTGTGGTGGCTGAGCTTTCATCTCGCATTTACAGCGATCCTTCTATTACGGCCGACCGTAAATTATTGATGGATCGTGCGCACAAGTTTTTCAAATACTCTTAATCAGAGATTTTCCTATTCAGATAGGGATCGTGCTTTCGCATGATCCCTATTTTTTTGCCTCATACAATATTTTTCCTCCAAAGATGGTCATCTCCACTTGGGTAGATAAAATCTGATTGTCCGGCACGGTCATGATATCTTGAGAAAGAATGGTGAAATCAGCCAGTTTACCTGCCTCTATCGAACCGATTATTTTTTCCTGAAATGCCCCATAGGCAGCATCTAATGTATATGACTTCAGCGCTTGCTCGCGTGTCATTTTCTCAGCTGGCTCATAGCCTCCTTCCGGCTCGCCTTTCAATGTTTGGCGTGTAACAGAAGCAAAGAAACTAGCGATAGGATTGATGGGCTCTACTGGCACATCGGTACCATTGACCACCTTCGCACCCGACTTGAGCAGTGATTGCCACATGTAAGCTCCTTCTTTGATTCGCTTTTCGCCCAAGCGCTCGATGGCCCAAGGACGATCGGAAGACAAATGAATGGCTTGCATGGCCGGAATAACCCCAAGCTGACCAAAACGAGGAATGTCGCTCGGAGCTAAATGCTGGGCATGTTCAATGCGGAAGCGTACATCTTTTGCTTTTTCAGGATTGCCTTTGAAGGCAGCCTCATAACGATCTAAAATTTCGCGGTTGGCGCGGTCGCCAATGGCATGTGAGCAAATCTGAAATCCATATTTCAATCCTTCGATTGAAATTTTAGCCACGGTATCCATCGACAACGTTGCCATGCCGCTGAAGTCGGTGCGATCGGTGTATGGTTCCAATAGCCATGCTCCGCGAGAGCCTAGAGCTCCATCACAATTTAATTTTACGGAACGGATGGTGAGCAAGCCGGTAGAGTCGATCACCGGGCCCATCCGGAAATATTCATAAACTAAGGAAGGATCGAATCCGGTAAGCATTACATAAAGACGCGTTTGCAATTTGCCTTCTTGTTTAAACTTTTTGAACAACTCAATACTACCGCGACTCGCACCTGCATCGTGAAAACTGGTGATTCCATTTTTTAAGCTTGCTTGAATGGCCAACTCCAATGCTTTCGCATTGGTTTCTTCTGCTTCATTGGGAATGTATTTTGCTATCAGCGATTGCGCGCGTTCATTAAAAATCCCGGTGGGGTTGCCCAATTCGTCTTTGATGATTTCACCGCCTTCATTCATGTCCTTCGACAACTTTTCCAACGAAAGTTGATTGACTCCGGCCATTTGCATGGCTTTGGCATTGGCAAAACCGGCATGGCCGCTGGCGTGACGAAGGAAGACCGGATTGTTGGGTGAAACTGCGCTGAGCAACTCGTGTGTTTGAAAACCCTTCACCATTTTTGAAGGTTTTTGATCCCACTTATCTTGGTGCCATCCCCGACCTAAAATCCACTGACCGGGTTTTGCTTTGGCTACCGCTTCTTTGACTTTCTCCACTAGTTCTTCATAGCTTTTCACATTCATCAGATCTAATTCCAATTCGGTGAAGCCAAGGCCCATGAAATGTCCGTGCCCTTCGATCCAACCGGGTGTCAAAACTTTGCCCTTCAAATCGAGCATTTGTGTTTGATCCCCTTTAAACTCTTCGGCACCTTTTAATGTGCCGGCATAGACGATGCGATCGCCAGCTATGGCAACAGCTTCTACTTTCGGTTGTTTTTCATCGACTGTATAAATGGTACCTCCGCTGATAATTAAGTCGGCAGGTTTTCTTTTTTCTGAACATGCAGAAAATAAAACAATTACAACAAGGAGCGATGAAAGGAAGCGCATAGGTTAAGAATTAGAAAGACTAATGTAAGCGTTCCGATTCAAATTGAAACATGGATTTTATGAGTGGTTGCGCTTTTGTTCTGTTATCTTCGGGCGCTAATACATGCACTATGTTTCGAAAGCTTCTCCTCTCCGGTTTACTTTTTCTTAGCTTGATGTCGGGCACTCAGGCACAAGAAGTAGGTCTTTCTTTTTCATACTTTATTCCACGCAATGGCGAGTTTTCTACTCCCATCAGTCCGTTTTCATTGCGAGGCGTTGGTTTTAATATCAATAACTTTCTAGCCTTTGAAACAGGCGCATCACTTTACCGCATGTCGGGACTAGCGATTATGGATATGCCCTTTGATTCTAAAAACTCTTTGCTCGGCCCAAACTTTACCATTTTTGTTCCGGCTGAGTTGGTTGTTCAAATGAAAGGGAAGCAAGTTCAATTTGATATTAAAGGAGGTGGATTTTTCTTTTATGGATTTGATCAGAATTTGAATTATGGAAATTTCGACCGCGCGTTTCGCACGTATAAAAGTTGGGATGTAGCAAACGGTAATTTAAGCTTTGAAAATAACCCCGGCTTTGGTGTACATGGAGGTGTTGAGTTGACCATACCCATCACCAGCCAGGTAAGCCTTTCACTCGAAACCAATTATTTGATGGGCAGCGCGAAGTTTCCAATCAAAGGAAGTTACAGCGGCAGCAACTTAAGTGGCGCCCAACAAGAAAGTGTCAATTTCCCTGACGCAAAAATTGATTTTACCGGACTTGAGTTTTCGATTGGCTTGATGTTCAATTCGGGCGGTGGCGGTGGAAGTAGACCGAAAGCAAAGCGAAGGAGGTAAGTTAGGACTTGGGGATTAGGACTTAGGGATTAGGGCTTAGGGATTAGGAATTGGGACTTAGAACTTGGGGATTAGGGCTTAGGAATTGG
>JABFSO010000210.1 GCA_013140555.1 Cyclobacteriaceae bacterium
TAGTCACCTCGTCCATCATGTATGGCTTCGCGGATCGGTGCTAACACAAAAAGTGAATTGAAGTAAAAACTATCGCGGTAACGCGCATTCGTAATTTCCAAATCACCCAAAACACTGATGGCTACCAACTATACATCTCGCAATTCGGAAGATCGCTTGGCCAATGCATCTAACAAAAGTTTAGGGGTGGCAGCACTGCCGTGCACAAAAACACGGTCACCTGATTGAATAAATCGAACGGCTTCTTCGGGGGAAATAAATGTGTTCATCTTCTCTTATTTTTAAATTCATTTAGTCACCAAATTCTACAAGCCAAATGCCGTTGCTCTAGTAACTTTCTTTTTTACGTGCGAAAGATAGATGGCAAGTAATTGGTATCACCTGACTTTCATCATATTTAATTACTTTTATTTCATCATGAGTAAAGAGCAATCGATTTCATTTATAGGATCAGGCAATTTAGCCTGGCATTTGGCACCAGCACTAGATAATGCGGGCTTCATTGTACGCGAGGTTTACAGTCGCAATCCCCATCATGCCGAACAATTGACCAGTAAATTGTATCAAGCCGAGGTAAAAGCAACGCTGGATTTTTCGACCAGCAATTCATCCATTTTTATAATTGCTGCCAGTGATGATGCCATTGAAACGATAGCACGCGAAATCATTTTGCCAGATGATGCGGTGTTATTCCATACATCCGGAAGCAGGCCATTGAGTGATCTTCAATATGCAGCCACACCCTTGATAGGCGTTCTGTATCCACTCCAAACATTTAGTAAGCAAAAGAAAGTAGACTTCAAAAGCATTCCGGTGTTTATTGAAAGTATGAATGAAGAAACGGATGAAGTTCTGCGGCTATTAGCAAATGCAATAAGTCCACAAGTACGAAAAATTACTTCAGCAGAAAGGAAAGCCATGCATGTAGCTGCTGTTTTTGCCTCCAACTTTACCAACCACTTGCTCACCATCTCAAAAGGTATCATGCAAGAATATAGCCTGGAATATGAATGGTTAAAACCTTTAATTACAGAATCCATTCAAAAGAGCTTGTCAATGGGCCCTGAAGCCTCTCAAACCGGACCGGCCAGGCGCGGTGACTTAGAAACACTTGACCAACACTTAGAATTTTTACAAGAAGATGAAAGCGTAGCAGAAATTTATAAATTAATCAGTCAACATATCATCGATCATTTTCAGCCTTGAACTGAAAACCTTAATAGCCGTTTTGATGTTGAAAGAGAAATTTGCGCGTTAAACTATATTTAAGCCCCATTTATCTGTTTCGATAGCTATTTTAAGTTATAAGTAGTATATTGTATGTAAATGGTTTTGCATCAGTATGTTATGAATGTTTTTGTTCGATTCAATTTCAGGCTCTTATTACAATGAACGTTAAAGGTTATTACAACAGAGGCCGTGTTTTCGGTTATATATTACTAGCAGCATTGGTTGCCTTTCTGGTTTATTACATTTACACTTGGCTGATAGGATGATATCTCTTTTTTGTGAAATTACTTGGACTTCGAACCGCTATTTACAAAGTAGATGATCTCGCTAAAGCAAAAGAATGGTATGCGCAAGTTTTGGGCTTCGCACCTTACTTTGACGAATCATTTTATGTTGGTTTTTCCGTAGCCGGCTTTGAACTTGGCTTAATTCCTGATACTCATTCGGGCAACAAAAGCGACTCTGTCAGCACGTATTGGGGTGTTGAAAATATTGACAGTTCCTACCAACGATTACTGGAGCTTGGCGCCACTACTCTGGAAGCGCCCAACGAAGTAGGGGGCGGTATATGGGTTGCTATGGTCAATGACCCATGGGATAATCCATTTGGCATCATTTACAATCCATATTTCGGCACGTCTGCACAATAAAGCCGTGTAGGGTAAATCTCACTTTTGCGAAATTTCAGCGCGTGTAATTTCCTATTTTTGTAGATCAAACTTTTCCCCATGCGCTACTACATACTTCTTTTCTTGTTGATTTCGTTTTGTGCGGCTGCACAAAAATCAGACTCATTACAACAAGTAGTTTTTCAATCGGCAAATGAAAAATTAAAACAAGGAAACTATCAAGAGGCGGTCGCACAGTTTTCTCAACTCATTACAACCGGCTTTTCAAATAAAGAAGTTTATGTAAAAAGAGGGATAGCCTACTTTCAATTAAATGAATTCGAAAAAGCGCGATTGGATTTAGACGAAGCCGTAAAAGGAAGAGTTAACTCTGCTGAATTGTTTCAATTCCGCGGCAATTCAAAATACAAGCTAGAAGATTTTCAGGGATGCATAGGCGACTTTGAAAAAGCCGTTCAGATGGGTGTTAAAAACTTCGAAACATTTGTCAATCTGGCAAATGCAAAATTCCGATTAGAAAACTATAAAGACGCCATCACCAACTATGACAAGGCGCTTGCCACCGGCAAAAAAGATCATGTGCTTTACAACAATCGCGGCAAGGCAAAAATCAATTTAAAAGATGTAGTCGGAGCAGCAGCTGATTTTGATGAAGCACTGAAACTAAAACCAGATTATGACAAAGCGCTTGAGAACAGAGCTGCTGCGCGCTTTCAATTAAAAGAGTGGGCCGGAGCTGTGGCCGACTATGAAAAAATAATTTCTTCCGGTAGAAGCGATGAGGAACTTTTTCAAAATGTAGGAACTGCCAAATATAATCTGGCCGATTACAAAGGAGCTTCTGATGCGCTGAATAAAGTGGTGAGCAAAGGCATAAAAGATAAAGAAGTATTTAGAATGTTGGGGCTCAGTCAAACAAAACTGAAAGATTATACCGGTGCTGCCAATGCGTTGGCTGCTGCTGTTTCACTGGGTGCCAGCGACAAAGAAGTTTTCGAACAGCTCGGCAATGCACATTATTTTACCAAAGACTATAAAGCTGCAGGAGAGTCATTCAGTCGTGCAATAACCCTCGGTGCGTCATCAAAAGAAATCTACTTTTATAAAGGCAATGCCGCATTCAATCTGAAGGAGAACGAAACGGCTCTTAAAGATTTGGAGAAAGCCATATCACTTGGCGTGAATGATTATGAAGCTTTCAAAAATGTGGGAGATCTTAAGTTCATTAAAAACGATTTTGCCGCTGCCTTGCAAAATTATGACAAGGCCATTGCCCTCTCTTCAACCGATCCCATTGTATTCAATAATCGTGGTAAAGCAAAAATGACGCTGGGTGATTTGCAAGGTGCAGTGACTGATTTTGATAAAGCCATAACGCTGAAAAAAGATTATACCAAAGCATACCTCAATCGCGGCACATTATATTTTACGCTAGCGAATTACAAAGGCGCTGCCGAAGATTTGGATAAAGTACGCGCATCTGAAGGTGAGTCAGCTGATCTTTCTAAAATGCTGGGCATTTCAAAATATCAATTGAACGAAAAAGGAGCCGCTAAATCATTTCTAGAAAATGCTCTAAAGGCAGGTACGAAAGATGGC
Source organism: Cyclobacteriaceae bacterium (assembly GCA_013140555.1). GTDB lineage: Bacteria > Bacteroidota > Bacteroidia > Cytophagales > Cyclobacteriaceae > ELB16-189. Next base: position 3,459 of record JABFSO010000210.1, read on the forward strand.
AAAGCAAATTTCTATGTCGGACTTTTACGCTACGATGCAGCGGAATATAATACAGCGATTGAAGCGTTGAGAGCAGCTGAGGCAGCAGGCGAAAAGGAAATTTCGTTGTATGAAAAAAGAGGGAAAGCACTTTATCAAACTCAAGATTATGGAAGCGCTATCACCGATTTAGAAAAAGTAGCAAAGCAAGAATCTGTGGATTTACAAACACTCGAGTTTTTAGGAATTGCTTACATGCAAACCCAAAAGACGAAAGAAGGCCTCGCTTATCTTGAGAAAGCAGTTGCAGCCGGCAGCAAGAGCAAAGAAGTTTTGTTTCAGGTGGGCAACGGGCGATTTAAAGAAAATAATTTTACCGGAGCGATCGAAGCGTATGATAAAGCCATTTTGCTTGGCGCGAATGATGAGGTCATTTTTAATAATCGGGGTAAAGCTAAACTCAACTCTAATTTGGCTAAAGAAGCTGTAGCTGATTTTGACAAAGCACTTCAGCTGAAACCAAATTATACACAAGCTTTGCGCAACCGTGCCAGTGCCAACACACAATTGAAAGAATGGTCGAAAGTGATTGTGGATGAAGCAATCCTAACAGCCAACAATCAGGGTAGTATAGAAGATTTTTCGCTAAGCGGAAATGCTAAATTTAATTTGAAGGATTTCAAGGGAGCCGTTGATGATCTATCAAAAGCCATTGATGGTGGCGTAAAAGACAAATTGGCTTACCTATCGAGAGGTTATTCTTATTACGAAACAAAAGAACTTCCAAAAGCCATTGCAGACTTGAGCAAAGCCATCGAGCTGGGTGAAACTACTGCTGATGTCTATTTGAAAAGAGGCAACTGTTACTTTCAAACCCAAGAATTAAAACTTGCCCTTCCCGATTTAGAAAAAGCCTTAGCTGCCGGCAGCAGCGATCCTGCCGCTTACGATATGCGTGGCTTTTGCCGTCTATCCAATAAAGATGTAGATGGCGCCATCAGCGACTTTGATTTAGCAATCGAGAAAAACAGTAAGCTGTTCACCGCATACTTCCATCGGGGTGACGCTAAATTCATGAACAAGAATTATCAAGGCGCAGTCCAAGATTATACGCAAGCTATGAGTGGCGGGGTAACTGAGGTTACTTTGTACAACAACAGAGGAAAAGCATTTTACAATTTGGAAAAATACGATGATGCCATTACCGATTACGGTGTTGCCATCGCCAAAAAATCGGACTACACTCGTGCGTATGAAAACAGAGCTGACGCCTATTCGAAAGTTAAAAAATTTGAAGAGGCTGCTCGTGACTTACGCCAAGTAGAAAAGCTGACTGAAAAGCCTGAAACTTCACTTTATCAAAAATTGGGAGAAACTTACTACGAACTAAAAAATTATCCGTTCGCCCAAGAGTATTTCGACAAAGCAATTCAAGGTGGGCTTCGCGATAAATCTAATTTATTCAAGCGTGGCAAGTCATTGCTTGAGCAACAAGATTTTCAATCCGCCATCAAAGATTTTGATGAAGCGCTAAAGGCAGGAGAAAATACAGTGGAGTTGTTTAAAGAACGTGCGCGTGGATACCTCGGCCTGGGCAATCGCAAAGGTGCCCTTGACAACATCGCCAAGGCGCTGGCATTGGAACCTACTAATTCAGACTTGTTTTACAATAGCGGTTTGATCAAAGAAGAAAATGGAGAGTTTGAATCCGCCAAATCCGACTACGATAAAGCCATCAAACTCAATCCAAAAGATGAAGCCGCCTACTATGGCCGCGCGAATTGCAAATCTGAATTGGGCGACATTGGCGCAGGAATTGCAGACTTAGATGAAGCTATTCTCATCAACCCAAAGGAAGTTTCGTATGTAAAGCAGCGCGGCAATTTCCACTATCAATTAGGCAACAAAAATGAAGCTTGTGCCGACTGGAAAAAGGCTGTTGAGTTAGGTGATGCGAAAGCAAAATTCAGTATTGATCAATACTGCAAGTAATCATTTCGGGAAAAACTGTACCAAATAGAGACAACCTGCTGCTGCGGGCTTGAAGCACTTCAACTATTTGTTGAGGTGTTCACTTCTTAAATCGCAATTGAGGTTCACAAAATACAGTTGATTAGCCATCAATCTTACATCTGTGCGCAAACGGTAGTTTTGGCCGATGAATTGCAGGTTACAGTGTTGAACTTTGCAGCATCAAAAGTGAGTTGTGAAGTTGAACTAAAATCCTCCCCAGTATGCGCAAAATTATTTCGTTCCTTTTTATTTTGTTTCCCTCCATTTTGTGGGCAAATGAAATAATCTCCGGTAAAGTGATTTCTGTGATTGATGGAAATACTTTTGAAATTCTGACTGCCGAAAAAGAATCATACAAGATTATGTTCTTTGGTATTGATTCACCTGAATTGACTCAGGAGTATGGTGAAAATGCAAAAGACTATCTGGAAAAATTGATTCTTGAAAAAACGATTTCAGTAGAGATTCAAGGAAAAGACAGATGGGGAACTCGCTTAGGAACTTTTGAAATCAACGGAGAGGATCCTCGTATCAAATTATTAGAAGAAGGGCTTGCGTGGACAGCCGAACGAAATCCGATTGAAGCATTGGATGTCTTGAAAGAAAAAGCGAAACAAGAAGGGAAAGGTTTATGGAAAGAAAGCGAACCAACTGCGCCCTGGACTTTTCGCAGACAACAAACGCTACAACAATTTAAGACTAGCTAATTAGCGAGTGTAATAAAATAAAAAAGACTCCGTTATACCTCCACTATGCAAAACAAGTGGAGGTTTTTTTATGCCTTCGCAGCACTGGTGTTGCCATTGTCTGCGATTGGTCAAGATAATACCCGAGGCGATCGGTCACCTACCCCATCGGCTGTAGAAGAAAAAACACATCGCGTACATCTATCACGGAAAGAAAAGCGCAGACAACGTCTGTTATTCAAAAAGCCTAAAGCTGAAAACACAGCACGCTATGAGTTTTACAAACGCGTAGAAGAAGCAGCAAAAGAAAAGCAAAAGTTATTGAAGAAACTTTCCAAGCCTCAATATTCAAACTTTGCCTACTTCGGTCACAAGAAAAAACCTAAACGCAACAAGCCCTATGCAATGAAGTATTGCAAGGAGTGTGGAATTAGGCATTGAATTGTGCGATTTGTATTTTTAAGTCTTACAGGCTTATCTTTGTTATCTATGAAAACTATTGATATCCGCGAAAGACTTCATCACTATATCGAAACGGCTCAAACCAAAAAAGTGAAGGCCATTTATGCAATGGTAGAGGATGAAATTGAAGAAGTCCACGACTATTGGAATGATCCAAAGTTTTTATCGGAGATGAATCGAAGAAGAGAAAACTATCTTTCTGGTAATGTGAAAGTTTATTCGTTGGAAGAAGCGATGAATAAAATAAATCAAACTGTTAAAAAAACCGGCAAGAAAAAGTGAATAAATTAGTACTATTGGAAGATGCTGTGATCGAATGGCAAAATTCAGTTGATTGGTACGAAGCACAAAGCCCGGGATTAGGAATTCGATTTGCAGAAGTGATTGAAAAGAAGATTCAGCTGATTGCCGAAAAGCCTTTACAATTCCCCAAAAGGAAGCTCAATTTCAGAGAAGCGATAGTTAATGCTTCCCTTTTAGTATCATTTTTGAATTCAACTCGAAAAACCGTGAAGTAATCATCACTTCCATCTTTCATAACAAGCGAAGCCCGAAGGGAAAATTTAAAAGGAAAAAACCATAGTCTCTTTGGAGAACCTATATAATTATATTGAGCATACCAATCTAAGCCCTACCCTCACCGGCAATGACATAGATCGATTAGTGGCGGAAGCAAAGCAATATTCATTCTTAGGAATTTGCGTTCCTCCGTTTTGGGTGAAGCGCGCCAAACGCGAAATTGGTGACAGCCAAATTATTCTGGTAACAGTAGCCGGATTTCCTCTCGGCTATTCACAAACAGAAACGAAGTTGGAGGAAATTAAACACGCTGTTGATGATGGTGCTGACGAAATAGATGTAGTATGGAATATCTCAGCATTTAAGAGCAATATGCCGTGGACAAAAATCGAAATTGCAAAATGCAGTAAACTTGTTCATAATTATCAAAAGGCATTGAAAGTAATTATTGAAACAGCGTATCTCAGTAATGAAGAAATTATGGAAGCCTGCAAGCTGTGTGTAGATGCCGGTGCCGATTTCGTGAAAACATCTACCGGCTTTGCTCCTTCCGGTGCCAAAGCTGAACATGTGCAGTTAATGCGCACTACTGTCCCATCTTCAGTGGGTGTAAAAGCCTCCGGTGGAATTAAAACAAAAGCGCAAGCGATTGAAATGATTCAGGCTGGTGCCAATCGTATCGGCACTTCTTCCGGAATTATTATTTGTGGGTGAATTGCTCAGAGATCGTTAATTTCACATCTCAGTAGCTAAACCTTCTAATACATGAGTCAGTTATTAACTTCTATTTTTCCCAACGAATCATCCATTCCTGAACAATTTCAATTAAGTGGCACAATTGAGCAACGTGAATATCTTATCAACGGCACGTTGCGCCAGTGGACCGGCACCATGAATGCCGTGGCCAGCCCTGTTTTTTTAAAAGAAGGTGACACGTATAAACAACGTATCATTGGCTCTACACCATTGCTCACCAAATATGAGGCACTCGAAGCTTTGGATGCCGCTGTGGCTGCGTATGACCTTGGGCATGGTGCATGGCCTACGATGAGTGTAGCCGATCGCATTGATCATATTGAAAAGTTCTTAGCCGCTATGCGCACGAAACGTGCAGAAGTAGTAAAACTTCTCATGTGGGAAATTGGAAAGTCACTAAAAGATTCTGAAAAAGAATTTGATCGCACATGCGATTATATTGTTGATACGATCAAAGCGTTGAAAGAACAAGATCGCAGAGCTGCAAAACTCGTAGAAGAGCAAGGTTTTCTCGGACAGATCAGGCGCGTGCCACTAGGTGTTGCGTTGTGTATGGGTCCGTTTAACTATCCGCTGAATGAAACTTTCACTACGTTGATTCCGGCATTGATCATGGGTAATACAGTCGTGTTCAAACCAGCCAAGTTTGGTGTCTTGTTAGTAAAGCCATTGCTTGAAGCTTTCCGCGATTGTTTTCCTGCCGGTGTTATTAATATCATTTACGGAAAAGGAAGAGACACCGTAGGCGCGTTGATGGAAACCGGAAAGATTGATGTGTTCGCATTCATTGGTACAAATAAAGGTGCAAATGATTTAAAGAAACTACATCCAAAGCCACATCGCCTTAAATCGATTTTAGGATTGGACGCAAAAAATCCGGCTATCGTTTTAGCGGATGCGGATTTAGACAATGCAGTAAGTGAATGTGTAACCGGTTCGTTATCATTCAACGGACAGCGTTGCACGGCTCTGAAAATTTTGTTTGTGCATCGCTCGATTGTTGAAGCTTTCACACAAAAGTTTCTAACTGAAATAAAAAAACTAAAACCAGGCATGCCGTGGGATGCAGGCGTAGGTTTAACTCCGCTTCCTGAACCGGGTAAAACAGATTACCTCAAAGGCTTGGTGGAGAATGCCAAACAACACGGAGCTAAAATCATGAATGAGAATGGTGGTGAGATTCTAAATTCATTTTTCTATCCGGCAGTACTTTATCCGGTCAATGAGAAAATGAGTATCTACCACGAGGAGCAATTCGGCCCGGTAGTTCCCATTGTGCCATTTGATGCGGAAGAGGAAGCCATTCAATACGTGGTGAATTCCAACTTCGGTCAGCAGGTAAGTTTATTTGGAAAAGATTCCAAGCAACTGGCGAAAATGATGGATGCCTTTGTGAATCAGGTAGGGCGTATCAATTTGAATGCGCAATCGCAACGCGGACCCGATACGTTTCCATTCAACGGAAGAAAAGATTCAGCCGAAGGCACACTTTCAATTGCCGATGCTTTACGTGTATTTTCTATACGCACCATTGTGGCTACCAAAGCAACAGATGATAATAAACAGATATTGAATACAATTATCCGCAACCGAGAGTCAGCGTTTTTAAGTACGGATTATATAATGTAAGCGATTGGCTTAAAACCGAAATACCTTTATAGAAATAGAAATCTATTTATCTAAAATGTAGACACTACCTGATTGCAGTGTAACATAAAGTCTATCTCCCCAGCATTCTATTGAGCTAATGACTCGATTACCATTTACAGGTAAAATAAATGGTCTGCCATTGATTCCAATTGTTCGTACATTTCCATCTGCATCTATTTTACGTATCTTATCTCCATCTGCTACAAAAATCAAATTCTTGTTACTTACTGCTACGCTTGTTACGTATTCAAATTTGGCTTGTTTAACATGGCCATCCCTGAAGCCTTGCGTGCCATCTCCGGCAACGGTCGTAACGACACCGTCACGCGTAATTTTACGTAATGCAATGTTCCAACCATCCGCAACATAAATTTCACCATTGGGACCTACTGCCAAATCATTTGGATAGTTAAATGTAGCCTTTGTTGAAATACCATCATCAAACCCCGACTTTCCACTACCCGCAATTGTTGTTCCTTCTCCATCCATCGAAATTTTCCGAATTTCATTTCTGCCAAAGTCTGCGACATACAAATAACCAAGTGAGTAGACGATGCCAGTTACACCCCTAAATTTATCATTGGCGTAAAATGAATTACCTCCGTCCGAAAACACACTAACAGAACCATCTTTGGCAATTTTTCTTACTGTGCCACTTGAACTTGTAAAATAAATGTTCCCATACTCATCTAAAGTAAGGTCGTATGGATTGTAGAGGGTAGCTGAAGTAATCGTTCCATCGATATTGCCAAGGATGCCATTTCCTGCTAAAGTGGATGTTTTGCCGGTAGGCCATTCAATGGAACGAATGCGTTGATTGTTCATATCGGCTACATATGCATTCCCATTTAAATCAACTGCAATGCCTTTCAAATTATTAAAACTGGCTGATGCTCCTGTTCCCTCTGAGAAATCTAAACTTCCGTCACCTGCTAATAAGGTTGGCACGTAAGAGCCTTCTTGTATAATTGTAATCACTTTGGATATGGAATCTTTCTTGCTTCGTATGAATAGTTTCGCACTTCGGTCTGTATTGTAGCGGTTAGGTTCATTAGCTAAAACGCTAAGAATAGTATCTCCTTTTCCTGTCCTCTTTGCTACTTCAAGCCAAGATGCTCCTGAAATTATCTCCCAATTGATGTTCGATGATATTTTAAAGGTATCTGTACTTAATTGAAGTGCACCGAGTGTAATTGATGATCGGCTAATATTGATTTCGTTTTTGATAGCAGGCTCAACAGAGTTGGTACTGCATCCAAAGAAAGTAAACGATGCAATAACGGTGAAAGCAACTATAATCGTTTTCATTTTGGGGAATTTAGCGTGAACGAAAGTGAGTACTTCATTTATACCTTTACTAGTCGTTTAAGTAACTCAAATTTTGTTAAACTATTTCAATTCAAACTCTGCCTGCTTCACATCCCGTGAATTACCTCCAACAAACAATTGAAACTTACCGGGCTCGCTGCCATAACTCAAATCCTGGCGGTAGAATGAAAGTTGTTCATTCGTGATCTTGAAAGTAACGGTCTTTGTCTCTCCCGCTTTGATTATCGCTTTCTCAAAACCTTTCAGTTCTTTAATTGGGCGTGTAACCGATCCTACTAAATCTCGGATGTACAGCTGCACCACTTCCTCACCATCAACCTTACCCACATTCGTTACCGAGATTGAAGCAATGATTGAATCATTTGCACTCATCTGATTTTTACTGAGTGTCAGATCGCCATACGAAAACTGTGAATAACTTAATCCAAATCCGAATGGATAAACGGGGTCATTCGAAACATCTAAATAATTCGATTTAAATTTTTGAAACCACTTTGCATCGCCCAATGGTCTGCCGGTGTTTTTCTGTGCATAATACATTGGCTCTTGTCCCACATTTTGAGGGAAAGTAGTTGTCAATTTCCCGGAAGGGTTCACATCTCCAAACAACACATCTGCAATTGCATCTCCCGCTTCGCTGCCACCAAACCAAACATTTAAAATAGCGGGCACATTTTCAGATTCCCACTTCAATGCGAGCGGTCTACCTGTAAATAACACCAACACTACCGGCTTGCCTGTTTTCAATAATGCTTTGATCAGATCACGTTGCATTTCCGGAATTTGAATGTTCGTACGGCTTGAAGCCTCAACACTCATTTCGGCTGCTTCGCCTGCAGCTACGACAATCACATCTGCTTTTTTAGCAATAGCTATTGCTT
>JABFSO010000393.1 GCA_013140555.1 Cyclobacteriaceae bacterium
ATTGCACGATCAAAGCTTATCAACTAACGTGGGCGATGAAGGCGGTTTTGATCCGAACATCAAATCAAATGAAGAAGCGATTGAGATTGTATTGAAGGCAATCGAGAAAGCTGGTTTCAAACCTGGCTCGGATGTGATGATTGCGTTAGATCCTGCAGCATCAGAATTCTATGATAGCAAAACCAAATTGTATACATTCAAAAAATCTTCAGGCAAAAAATTGAAGCCATTGGAGATGGCCGAGTACTGGACCAATTGGACAAAGAAGTATCCAATCATTTCTATTGAAGATGGTTTAGCTGAAGACGATTGGGCTGGCTGGAAAGCATTGACAGACAATGTTGGCAAGAACGTTCAATTAGTGGGAGACGATTTGTTTGTAACCAACGTGAAGCGTTTGCAACAAGGCATTGATAAAGGTGTTGGCAATGCGATTTTGATTAAGGTAAATCAAATCGGCTCGTTGACAGAAACCATCGATGCGGTGAATTTAGCAAAACGCAATTCATACAAGAGCATCATGTCGCACCGCTCAGGCGAAACCGAAGACAATACCATTGCAGATTTAGCCGTGGCTTTGAACACTGGTCAGATCAAGACCGGTTCAGCTTCGCGTTCTGATCGGATGGCGAAATACAATCAATTAATTCGCATTGAAGAAGAGTTGGGCGAAGTAGCTTACTTCCCCGGAAAGAAGTTCTAATCCATTCTGGATCATGATTAGAGAAGCCTTGCATCATATGCAGGGCTTCTCCGTTTTAGAGGTATTTCCAAATTTTACTTATCTTCGTACAACTATTTTTTAAGCTATGTTCAAGAAATTGCCGCCTGCATTTAGAAACTTCTACGCAGTTACAGGTTTCTCTTTTTTAGTTTGGATGATTTTTCTGGATTCAAACGATTTGATTTCTCGATTTAAATTAGGAGCCAAATTGCGCAACCTAAACAACGAAAAAGAGTATTATCAACAGAAAATAGCCGAGGTTCAAAAAGATCGCGAGGAGTTAATGACCAATCGGGAATTGCTCGAGAAATTCGCCCGAGAAAAGTACTTGATGAAGAAGGAGACCGAAGATATTTTTATTATTGAGGAGGAAGATTAAAAAAATAGATTATGAAACGATTTGTAGTTCTTTTCATTTTGGGCAGCATGCCCTTCTTTGCTTTTGCACAACGTGAAATAGATGACGATACACCGCATAAACTCAAGGACAGAATGTACTTTGGTGGAGGATTTGGTATTAATTCAGGAACCACTAACGGGATTGGATATTTTGATATTTCGGTAAGCCCGATTATTGGTTATATGATTAACCCTCAATTATCGGCCGGCACTGGAATAAGTTGGCAACGCACCAGCTACGATACAAGCCCTAGTGTTGTGCTCAATCAATGGGGTTTAAGTCCTTTTCTACGCTACAATTTCAATCCTCAGTTCTTTTCATTGGCAGAGTATAACTATATATCTACACCTACACTTGGCTACAATACGCAAGGAAAATTTGCGGCAGGCCCAAGCCGAACATTCAGCCGTCTTTTGCTGGGACTGGGATATTCACAACCATTAGGTTCACGAGGTGCTATTAACGCAGTAGGATTATACGATGTAATGTATAATCAAAAGGATTTGGCGTTCACCTCTCCTTGGGTATTCCGTGTTTTCTTTTCGTTCTAACCAAAGAACTTTACATCCAGTTTTTTAGCCAGATCGCTTAGATCTTCAACCACCTTGTTATTAAGTGGTATGCCTTCGATTAAGCGAATGGCCTCACTTTCTCTTTCCGGATCACCCGGAATAATCACCCGTGGTTGGCCTTCGATTGTTTTGGCTTCGCGAAAACGTGTAATCCATTTATCCATGTGCATTTTAAATTCATCGGTCGGACGGAATGCATCCACGCGCATTGCTCCAAAGAAGTGACCAATTCCTTCGCCTACCGGATCAGAAGGCGGTGATAAAAAACTTACAAAAGGAGGAACCCACGGACCATAGTTAGCGCCACTCAATACGGCTGAAAATATATCCACCCAAGCCCCAAGGCTAAATCCTTTATGGCTTCCATGCTCGCGATCACTTCCGAGCGGAATAAGCGCACCACCATCTTTTAACTCATTTGGATTGGTAGAAGGACTTCCGTCTTTTTTCTGAATCCATCCTAGAGGAGCATCTTTATTTTTTCTTTGAAGAATTTCGAGTTTGCCATTGGCGGCAGTTGTAGTAGCAAAGTCGGCAACAAACGGAGGCTGTTGATGAGCTGGAATAGCCACGCAAATGGGATTGGTTCCTAATAATCGCTCGACAGAAAATGTAGGTGCTACCAGTGGACTCGCGTTCGTCATAGCAATTCCAATCATATCATGTGGCAATGCCATCATCGCATGATAAGCAGCAATTCCAAAGTGATTGGAATTTTTTACCGCTACCCAGCCGGTGCCCACATTGTTTGCTTTTTCGATCGCAATTTCCATTGCCTTGGGAGCCACTACTAAACCGAGTCCGCTATCTCCATCCAACACGGCAGTGCTGGCACGTGCATGAACAATTTTTGTTTTTGGTTGGCTGTTGATGCGTTTGGCTTCCCACAGCCTTACATAACCTGATAGACGGGCTAGGCCATGCGAGTCGATGCCTCGCAAATCTGCACTAAGCAAAACATTGGCAGCTAATTTGGCTTCTTCCTCAGGGCAATTTATTTTTTGGAAAACATCAAAAGCGAATTGCCATAGGTTGGCATGCGGAAAGGTTACGTCAGCCATAGATACACTTTAGTTAGGAGATGCAATTTGCAATGTTTTGACAAGATAATTGTGCGGATGAATTGAATTTTAAAGTTGAAGCCCAAGCTTCATACCCGCAAGGGTCTTTTTTTGTATCATTTACTTTTTGGTTCTTTGTAGAATGAGAAGTTTTAAAGTTATCCTACTTGTTATTGGGCTGAGCTTGTATCATCATAGTTTTTCGCAAGTTGTCAATACAGCAACAATGGATACACTGGAAAGCACAGTGATTGGGCATTTGGCGGTAGGTGGATATTTGGATACATACTACGGTTACAATTTCAATCAACCGAAAGGAGGCGCAAATCCTTACTTTGTTTCATCCAACCGCCATGATGAAATGAATATTAATTTGGCGTATCTGGATCTGCGTTACAAGTCTGCCAATTTTCGTTTTCGTTTTGTACCTGGATATGGCACTTACATGAATTCGAATTATGCGAATGAAGTAGGAACACTCAAAAATATTGTAGAAGCCGATGCAGGCCTTCG